>JBBDHW010000047.1:4577-53421 GCA_040880805.1 Acidimicrobiia bacterium
CCCCACGTGCATACCGAGGATGGACGCCGAACGACGCTCCTGGGCGATCTCGGTGCCTCGCACTGACGAGGCGATCATGGACGCGATCGCGCGCGAGGTCGGACTACTCGGGGCCGACGAACTCGTCGTCGTCGGACCCGACTTACCGCCGGACGAAGCCTCGCTCGGTGAGCTCGTGGACCGCGACGGTGTGGTGATCGCGCGCGTGTCACCAGAGGACAAGCTGCGAATTGCACAAGCACTCAGCCACCGCGGTCACGTTGTCGCGATGACCGGTGACGGAGTGAACGACGCGCCCGCGCTCCGCGACGCAGCGATCGGCATTGCCATGGGGCAATCAGGGACCGATGTCGCGCGCGAAGCCGCCGACCTCGTCCTTCTCGATGACGATTTCGCGACCATCGTCGCCGCGGTCGAGCAGGGACGCGCCACGTTCTCCAACATCCGGCGCTTCCTCACGTACCACCTCACCGACAACGTCGCGGAGCTCGCGCCCTTCGTTGTATGGGCGCTGTCGGGTGGCCGCATCCCGCTCGCGATCGGCGTGCTGCAGATCCTTGCCCTCGATATCGGTACCGACATCCTCCCCGCGCTCGCGTTGGGGGCCGAGCCTCCGGGCGCCCATGTCCTCGACGAGCCCCCGATCCGTCGTCATCTCCTCGACCGGTCGCTCTTCCTGCGGGCGTTCGGGGTGCTCGGCCCCGTCGAAGCATTCGTCGAGCTTTCGGCCTTTCTCGTCGTGTTCCTCGCATCCGGCTGGCGCCCGGGCGAGACCTTTCCGCACGGAGCGACCCTGCTGGCGGCATCGGGAGCTGCGTTCACCGCCGTGGTGCTCGGCCAGGTTGCGAACGCGTTCGCCTGCCGGAGCACCGTGCGACCCGCATGGAGAATCGGGTGGACCACCAACCGGCTCCTGCTCGGAGCGATCGTCGCAGAGCTCGGAATGCTCGCCGCGTTCCTGTACGTGCCGGCGCTGGCCGACCTGCTCGACCAAGCAACGCCCTCCACGGCCGGATTCGCGGTGGCACTGCTCGCCATCCCCGCAGTCCTCACCGCCGACACGATCTACAAGGCGGTCGTCCGGCGCCGGCGCGGCTGGACCGATACGACTTCGACGTGAGCGCGGACGCGTCGTGCCGGCGCGTCAGGGTCGGTGGGGGTGAGCGGGGAAGTGCTCGATCGTGGCGTCGGAGCCGGGGAACAGCAAACCCTCGTGTCCGTCGTCGCTCCACCGTACGAGGTAGGGAGGACCGCCGTCTTCGCCGCGGACTTCCAGGATCTCGGCGTCGCGGTCGTGCTCGCCGACCTTGTGTCCCTTGATGATCAGTCGGTCACCAGCAGTTGCACGCATCATCTCGCTCCCGTGGCCGTGTGAGTGATTCCGCCCGAGTCTGCAGGTCTCGCGGGGCTCGCGACAGGGCCGAACGTCCTTCCCGAGTGCCTGGCATCGCGGGACCTCTGGCTCTGTTGCGTGCGGCCCGGCTGCGCGAAGGATGAAGCGTCGAGCGGGCCGCGACGTCGTGGCTCGACGAGGAGGCGTGATGAGGAAATGGCCGACGCGGTGGCGGTCAGGACGAAGTCGGGAACGGGGAGCTCAAAGAGGCGCCGAGGTGGTTCCGCCCGAGCCGGAGATCGAACCGTTGCATGACCGGCCCTGGGTTGCTCGCAGCGCGTTCACCCGTCGGATCCGGCGATCGCCACGATCGTGAGCTTCTCAACGGGGTGCGGCGTGAACTCGGAGGTATTCGACGCACCCGGCGAGCGTCGCGAGCTGGGCATAGTCGCGCTCGGGGATGTCGACGCCGGTCGCTTCCTCGAGGCCGATCACGAAGTTGAGGAAGTCCATGGAATCGATATCGATTTGCTCGGCGAGGTCGACGTCGGCGTCGAGCGTTTCGAGGTTGGCTTCGGGCGCGACCTGCGAGAGCACGGCACGCACGATGCGGTGCAGCTCTTCGTCGTTCACAGCGTCTCCGGGTCTTGGAGCAGGCGATCGATCAGCGCGAGGAATCGGGCACCCGTGTGCCCGTCGCTGGCCCGATGGTCGGCTGCCAACGTCATCGCGATGACCGGCCGGATCCCGATCATCCCGTTCTCGGCCCACGGACGATCCGTGATCTTGCCGAAGCCAACGAGTGCCACCTGCGGCGGGTAGATCACGCCGTACACGGTCTGGACGCCTTGCTCACCGAGGTTGGTGACCGTGATCGTGGGCCCTGACATCTCGGAGCTCCGAAGGCGGCCCGCCCGCGTGCGCGTGACGAGGTCGCGCAGATTGCGCATCAGCTCGTCGCAGCTCAACCGGTCGGTGTCGTGGATCGCTGGTGCGATGAGGCCTCCGCCGCGGAGTGATATGGCGACGCCGACATTGACGGTGTCGGACGCCTGATATCGGTCGTCGAGAAAGAAGCCGTTCATCTCCGGGAGCTCGCGGGTGGCGAGCGCGACTGCCTTGACCAACAGCACCGCGGGGAGCAGCCGTTCCGTCACCGGCCGTTCCGCATTTGCGTGATCGAGCCACGCACGGGCCCGCGAGAAGTCGACCTCACTTCCGAGGTAGTAGTGCGGGATCTCGCGCTTCGAACGCGCCATCAAGCGCGCGATGGCGTCGCGCATCGCGAGCCCCCGGTCCCTCTCGTCCTTCTCGCCGCCGCTGCTCGTGGCCGCGGCGGCCTCGATGTCGGCGCGCGTGACTGCGCCATCCGGCCCACTGCCGTGGAGAGCTTCGAGATCGACGGACAAGTGACGGGCGAGGCGGCGCAGTATCGGAGAGACGTCCCGCTCCGTTTCGCCGGCCGCTCGCGGAGGCTCGGCGATCGGCGGGGGAAGGAGTACGGGCTCGGTTGGCGGGACCGGCTCGGGTGGCGGGACCGGCTCGGACGGAGGTACTGGCCTCGGCGCCCGCGCGGCGAGGGCGTCGAGCGCCTCGTCCAGCGTTGCGAGCGGCGTCCCCACGGGAACCTTCTCGCCCTCGGGTACCAGGATGCGGTCGATCACGCCGTCCTCGAAGATCTCCACGTCGACGTCGGCCTTGTCGGTGTCGACGACGGCGACGATGTCGCCGCGGCGCACACGGTCGCCGGGCTTCACCAACCACTCGACGATCGTGCCGGCGTCCATGTCGGCGCCGAGTGACGGCATCAGGAACTCACCCACTGGCGTGGATCACCTCCCGGGCCGCGGCGACGATCCCGTCGATCTGGGGGAGAACCGCGTCCTCGAGATGCTTGGCATAGGGCATGGGCACCTCGGCGCCGCAGACACGCGCAACCGGGGCGTCGAGATCGAAGAACGCTCGTTCGGTGATCCTCGCGCTCACCTCGGCGGAGATGCTGCCGCTGCGCCACCCTTCGTCGACGATGACGACGCGCCGGGTGTGGAGCACGCTCGCGAGGATCGCGTCGGTATCGAGCGGCCGCAGCACGCGCAGGTCGAGCACTTCGGCGTCGACGCCGCCGGCGGCGAGCTCGTCGGCCGCTGCCATCGCGTGAGGCAAGGTGCCGCCGTAGGTGATGATCGAGATGTCATGGCCCGGTCGGCGCACCGCGGCGTGCTCGATGTCGACCTGGCCCGCGTCGGGAAGGAGTTCGCCCTCGGTGTTGTACAGACCGCCGTGCTCGAAGATCAGCACCGGGTCGGGATCGTCGAGCGCCGGCTGGAGCATCCCGTACGCGTCGTCGAGCGTCGCGGGTGTGAGGATCTTGATCCCCGGGATGTGCGCGTACCACCCCTCGAGTGAGTGTGAATGCTGAGCCGCGAGTTGGCGGCCCGCACCGGTCGTCATGCGGATCACCAGTGGTACGTGGAACTGACCGCCTGACATGTACTGCAGCGTCGCCGCGTTGTTGAGGATCTGATCCAGGGCCAGCAGGCTGAAGTTCACGGTCATGATCTCGACGATCGGGCGCATCCCGCCGAGCGCGGCGCCGATGCCTGCACCGACGAACGCGGACTCCGACAATGGAGTGTCGCGGATGCGCTCGGGGCCGAACTCGTCCAGCAAGCCCTTGGTGACCGCGAAGCAGCCGCCGTATCGGCCGATGTCCTCGCCCATGACGAACACTCGCGGGTCGCGCGCGAGCGCGTTGCGGATCGCAGATCGCATCGCCTCGCGGTAGGTCGTGTTCCCGGAGGAAGCGGAAGCGTTCATGGCGTGCTCTCGTGGTACACGAAGCGCGTGAGGTCCTCGATCGGCTCGAGCGTGCCCGCCTCCGCGAACTCGACAGCGGCGTCGATCTCGTCGGCCACTTCTGCCTCTACGGCGGCGACCGCGGCATCGTCGATGAACGCGAATTCACGTAGCTGGCGTTCGAAGAGCACGAGGGGATCGCGCTGCTTCCAGGCTGCAACCTCGGACTTGTCGCGGTAGAGCTCGGGGTCGTACATCGAATGGGCGCGGAACCGGTACGTCCGCATCTCGAGAAAATACGGACCCCCACCGGCTCGTATCGCCTCGACCGCGCGGTGCGCCGCGGCCTCGACGGCGAGCACATCCATGCCGTCGACCGACCATGCCGGCATCTCGTAGCTCGCGGCCTTGAGCGTGAGCTCGATCTCGGACTCGGACCGCTCGAGGGCCGTGCCCATCGCATACAGGTTGTTCTCGCAACAGAACAGCACCGGGAGGTCCCAGAGCGCCGCGAGGTTCAGCGATTCGTGGAACTCGCCCTCGGCGACCGCACCCTCGCCGAAAAAGCACACGGTCGCGTGTTCCCTCTCCTGCAACTTGTCGGCGAGCGCGAGCCCCACCGCGATCGGCAGACCGCCGCCGACGATCGCGTTGCCGCCGTAGAAGCGCGTGCGCGCGTCGAACAGGTGCATCGAGCCGCCCCGGCCGCGGCTGCAGCCCTCGAGCTTGCCGAACATCTCCGCCATGATCGAGTCGGCCGTCACTCCCCGCGCGAGAGCGTGGCCGTGTTCCCGATAGGTCGCGACGACGGCGTCTTCGAGACCGAGGGTTTGCATGACCCCGACGGCTACCGCCTCTTCGCCGATATAGAGGTGCAAGAAGCCTCGGATCTTCTCAACGCTGTAGAGCTCGACGCATCGCTCCTCGAAGCGCCGGATGCGAAGCATCTCCCGGTAGAGGTGGCGGCCATGGTCCTGGTCGAGTTGCGGTTTCATGCTCCAGACTCCACCATCGAAAGATCCCCTTCGGGAAGGCCGAGCTCGCGTGCCCGCAACAGCCGGCGCATGATCTTCCCACTGCGGGTCTTCGGGAGGTCGGCCCGGAACTCGAGCTCCTTCGGGGCCATGGCCGCTCCGAGACGCGAACGCCCGAACCCGATCAGCTCCAGGCGAAGTTCGTCGGTCGGCTCGTGACCAGCGCGCAGCACCACGAACGCTTTGACCAGCTCGCCCGCAACCGCATCGGGCTTGCCGATCACGCCTGCCTCGGCAACTGCTGCGTGCTCCATGAGCGCGCTCTCCACCTCGAAGGGGCCGATCAAGTGACCGGCCGACTTGATGACGTCGTCGCCCCGACCGACGAACCAGAAGTAGCCGTCGGCGTCGCGCATGGCCAGGTCACCGCTCAAGTACCAGTCGCCGGCGAAGCACTGCGCATAGCGATCGGGCTCGCCGAGGTAGCCACGGAACATCGACGGCCATCCCTTACGCAGCGCGAGCTCACCCTCGACCATCGGTTCGTCGACGGCTTCAGGCATGCCGTCCCGTACGACCACGTGCCCGTGCTCGTCGCGACGGAGGATCGCTGCGTCGATCCCGGGTAGTGGGCGACCCATCGACCCGGGACGGATGTCCATCGCGGCGAAGTTGGCGATCATGATGCCGCCCGTCTCGGTCTGCCACCAGTTGTCGTGGATCGGGAGGCCGAACGCCTCCTCGCCCCAGCGGACCGCGTCCGGGTTGAGGGGCTCACCCACGCTGGCGATGAACCGTAGACACGGAAGGTGATGCTCTCGGGCAACGTCGGCTCCGACCTTCATCATCATCCGGACCGCCGTGGGCGCGGTATACCAGACGCTCACTTGCTGATCCTCGAGGATGCGGTACCAACGTTCGGCATCGAACTCGCCCTCGTCGACGATGCTGCGCACGCCATTGGCGAGCGGGGAGACAAGTCCGTACGACGTACCGGTTACCCAACCGGGATCCGCCGTGCACCAGAACACGTCGTCGGCGTGCAGATCGAGCGCGATCTTCCCGGTGACCAGATGTGCCAGTACCGCTTCGTGGGCGTGCAGCGCTCCCTTCGGCGTGCCGGTCGTCCCGCTCGTGAAATGCAACAGCGCAATGTCGTCCGGTTTCGTGGCCGCGACCTCGAAGTCGGCGCCCGCCTCGTCGATCAGCGACGAGTAATCGACAGTGCCGGGAACGTCGGTCGGCTCTCCCTTGTCGCCGATGAGCACGACGTGCTCGAGGTCGGGCAGCTCGTCGCGGATCGGAGCGACCTTTCGCCGGTAGAGACGCTCGGTCGTGACCAGCACCCGGCCGGCACCGATCGTCATTCGTTGGCGAATCGGTTCGGGACCGAACGCCGAGAACAGCGTGCACGCCACACCGCCGTGCTTGAGCGTGCCGAGCACCGAGATGTAGAGCTCGGGGATCCGATCGGCAAGCACGAACACACGGTCGCCGCGACCGACCCCGAGGCGATCCAGCACGTTCGCGAACCGATTCGTCAGCACGCACAGGTCCGCGAACGTGAAGTCCCGAGTCTCTCCGTGGCGGCCGAGCCATCTGATCGCGAGCTGATCGCCACGGCCGCTCCCCACATTCCGGTCGACGCATTGGTACGCGATGTTCAGGGCACCTGCCGGGAGCCCATCGAGCTCGCGACGCGCGACCGACCACGAGAACCTCTCGCATTCGGTCTCGTAGTCGACCAGATTGGGTGGAACCCGCCAACCACCACGCTGCTTCACGATCGGCTCGTACCGCACGCCCGCGAGCGTGCCGGGCTCGGGCCCGAGCGGCAAGGGCCGAAGGTCACCCACGAAGCCGGCGAGGTCATCGAGCTGCTCGGGTGAGTGGCGCATCGCGGGAAGCACAGGCCCGATTTCCGTGACCTTCGGCCCTAGGTGGTCGCGCTCGGAGCGTTCACGATGAGAGCCGGTTGAGTCGATCGGGACGGAGCACATGCACAACGTGACGGGCGACGCCGGCGAAGTGGAAGTGATGGTGCAGGCACGCGGCGCGGTGAGCGCGACGGAGCGCGCCTATGCCCAGGACAAGGTCGGCACTCTCCGGAACTTGGCGCCGGGGCCGGTGCTGTTCGCCCGCGTCGATCTCACCGCGCACGCCGACTCGGCCCGGGAGCGCCCGTGCTTTGCCAAGGCGGAGCTCGACGTGAACGGGCAGCTGGTGCGCGCGCACGCCGCCGCCGCGACGATGTTCGAAGCCATCGACCTGCTCGAGCGCCGTTTGCGCGAGCGCCTCGAGCGCTTCGCGCACCATGCAGAAGCGACGCACCTCCGGTTGCGCGGCGCCGGAGAGCACGAGTGGAGGCATGGAGACGAGCCGGTCCCGCGTCCCTCGTACTTCCCACGCCCGCCCGAGGAGCGCGAGCTCGTACGGCACAAGACGTTCGCGGTGGGCGAGATGACCCCCGGAGAGGCGGTGCTCGATCTCGAGCTCCTCGACCACGACTTCTACCTCTTCAGGAACCGGGAGACGGGCGAGGACAACGTGATCGTTCGATCGGAGGGGCACGGATACGAGCTGCTCGAACCATCGGCAACGTGCTCACTCGCCCAGACCACAGCGCCGATCCGGCACAGCACGACGCGCCCGGCGACGATGGGTACTGAAGATGCGATCGAGCTGCTCGACCTCGGCGACCTTCCGCTGGTGTTCTTCGTCGACGCCGACAACCGGAGGGGCCAGGTGCTGTATCGCCGCTACGACGGCCATTACGGACTCATCGTCTCAGACTCAGGGGAGGCCTGATGACGGCCGTCGCGATGCAGCCTTCGGCCCTCGCGGAGCTCCGGGCGCCGCGCCCGTACCCGGCCGTGTCGATCCTCGCACCCATGCACCGGCGCGATCCCGGCAATCCGGAGGATCCCATCCTCCTTCGTGATCTCGCGAACGAGGCCGCCCGTCGTGTGCGCGGAGAGCTGGGGACACACGGCAGCGAGGAGATCGTGCGACGCCTCCATGAGGCGGTCGACTCGGTCGACTGGAGAAACCCGTCAGAAGGCCTGGCCGTGTTCATCGCGCCGGGGGAGTCCCGCGTGCTCGAGCTCCCGTTCACGGTGGCGCCGAAGGTCACGATCGATCACACGTTCGCGACCCGCGACCTGGTCCGGGGCGTGGCCCGGAGCCCGCGCTATCGGGTGCTGGCGCTCGGCGAGAAGCCGGCACGGCTCTTCGAAGGTCAAGGATCGACCCTCGTCGAGTGCAACACGGGAGGGTTTCCCTGCTTCGTGGAAGGAGCTCTCGGTGAACCGCTCGCGTCGGGCGGTTTCGCGGTGCACACCTCACGCGCCGAAGCGCAACACCGCGCCTTTTTCCGCCAGGTCGATCGGGCCCTCGGCCTCGCGACCGAACGGGAGCCGCTCCCCCTCGTGATCGCCGGTACCGAGCGCGACCTCGCCTACTTCGACGAAGTCACCACCCACGGTGCGCGGCTGATCGGGCGAATCGAAGGGAACTACGAGGACACGGCGCCGTCCGACCTGGCCCGTCGTGCGGAGCCGCTCCTCGACACCTACGCCGCGTCGCAGCGCGCGGCGACGATCGCCGGGCTCGGCGAAGCCGTCGGACGCAGCCGGGCGCTCGTCGGCATCAAGGCTGCCTGGAACGCGGCCCATGAGGGCCGGGCTCGGATCCTGTTGGTGGAAGACGACTTCGTGTACCCGGCGCGAGAGGTCGACGGCGCGCTCGAGCCGGCAGGCGACGCCGCTGCCCCCGGCGTGATCGATGACGCCGTCGACGAGCTCATCGAGATGGTGCTCGACCGAAGCGGCGACATCGTGATCGTCGAACCGGGAGAGCTGGGCACCCACGGACCCGTCGCGCTGCTCCTGCGGTACTGACGACAGGAGCGCGAGGACCCGAACAGGAGGAATAGGTGCCCGACACGATCATCGTGCCCCTCGATGGGTCCGACTCCGCCGAACGTGCGCTCGGCCTTGCCGCCGTGGTTGCCGACAGGACCGGAGCCGAGGTCGTCGTGCTCACCGCACGTCAAGGCGGCGTGGTCGTCGATCCCAAGGCGTACCTCACGGAAGTGGCCGAAGCCGCAGGGATCGCGAATCCCCGCCCGGTCGTGATCGACGACCGCCTCGCCGCGAGCGCGATCGTGCTCGTCGCGAGCGAGGCGCGCGATCCAGCGGTGTGCATGACGACCCACGCGCGCGGGGGCCCCGGCCATGCGCTGTTCGGCAGCGTCGCGGAGGAGACGTTAGGGCGAGCAGCCGCACCGATCCTGCTCGTGGGTCCTCGGATGCCGGTCGGTGTTCCCGAGCTTCGACATCTCGTCGTGTGCCTCGACGGCTCCGACGTTGCCTCCGCGATCATCCCTTCGGTGAGCGCCTGGGCGCGCGCGCTCGGCATCGACGTCACCCTCGTCAACGTTTTCGATCCCGAGCAGCCTGTGGACCTCGAGCAGGTTGCCAACGACCTCGAAGCCGACTGTGGACCTGTCGCCTGGAAGAGCCTCTCCGGACGCAACGCGGCGGACGCGATCGTCGACTTCGCCGCCGCGCGCCCTGGCACGCTGCTCGCGCTCACCAGCCACGGCCGCACCGGGTTGGCGCGGCTCGCCATCGGCAGCGTCACCATGGCCGTCGTCCGCAACGCAACGTGTCCCATCCTCACCGTCCGGCCCTCGGGCCTGGAATAGCGACAGACACAACATCGAAGGAGGCGTCGTGCGCGCGATCGAGGCAATACGGAAGCCAATGGTGAGCGTTCCCCCCGACGCAACGCTCATGCACGCGGCCGAGCTCATGGAGAGCGCGAACGTGGGCGCGTTGGTCGTGCTCGACGGGGAACGCCTCGCGGGCATCGTCACGGACCGCGACATCGTCGTTCGTGGTGTTGCCCACCAATTGCCCGCGGACGCACGGATCGACGCGGTCATGACCACCGAGGTCGTCACGCTGGACGCTGACGCCGATCTTCGGGCGGCGCTACCGATCCTTCGTACTCACGCGTGTCGTCGGCTGCCCCTGGTCTCGAACGACCGGGTCGTCGGCATGCTCACGGTCGACGACCTTCTCATCGACCTGATCGCCGATCTGGGTGATATCGCGCGCCCGATCACGGGAGAGGTCATCTTCGGTCACCACGAATCGCAGCTGCCCGCTCGGACGGCAAAGTAACGCGAGCAGCGTGGCGCGTCGGCCGCAGCGCGGCACGGGTTCATGCGGGGACGGCGCTGGTCCAGAGGACTCGGAGATCGTGGGGGAGCACGGCGGCAACGTCGCCGGCCTCGTCTGGCACGAGAGTCCGCAAGCGCCCGATCACGGCTTCCGTGATGGCGCCGGCTCGCTCGGGATCGATGCCTCCGTGCGCGGTCACGCGTGCAACCAGCTCGGGAACGGTGCGCAGACGTGGCGCCGCACCGCCACGTCGCGGCGGCCCGGCGAGGGCACGAGCATCGAGCGGCAGGTGCGACAGCACTTGCTGGCGCTCGTCCTCGGGGATGCGGTCGGTGAACGCACCCAAGACGGCGCGTACAGCGAGGACCGCGGTGTCCTCGGGGGCGCCCGCGTCCTGCGCGGCTCGGAGCAGCTCGCGCATCGCGTCGGAGGGTCGTGTGGCTTGCGCGGCGCGGCCTGCCGACGGGCGCGTCGTTCCGGGACCCAACCCGAGGTGGAGGAAGGACTCGATCGAGCGGACTCCGGAGACCTCGAGCACGCGACGCTCGATCTCGGAGATGTCGCGTTCGGACGGCAGCTCACCGTGGAGCAGCACGAACCCGTCCTCGCACATCACATGCACTCGCGGCAGGTCCCGCTGCTTCTCGAGCGGACCCAAGACCGACCGCACTCGTTGGGTGAGCACGTCGTCGGACACATCCGGGTCGGGTCGGCGGCCGGCGATGCGATACCCGGCACCCTCGGCGGCGCCGCGCAAGTACCGGACCCGCCGGCCGGCCTCCTTGGTCGCGCGCTTCAGCGTGCGCCGCATCGCGTTGTCCCTGGCGAGCAGCACGACGGCGCCGAACGCGGCGACACCGACGGCCAGCGTATGCATCACGCGCCTCCGCATGTCTGTCTCCTTCTCCAGCGATCCACCCAAGCCTCCGCGACGCGGCTCTGCAGGGCCAGGGTCGAAGGTCACTACCCGCGCAGTCGCAGATCCAGTGACACAAGACCCTGTCGCGAACCCGAGTGATCGCGCATGATGGATAGATGGTGACGCGACACATCGTGGTAGGGCTCGACGGGTCCACCGGCTCGGCGGAAGCGGCACGGTGGTGCGCGGAGACCGCGCCGCTCCTCGACGCCGATGTCATCGGGGTGTACGCGATCCCGGTGGTGTTCGGCCTCGTTCCCGCCACGGTGGCCCCGACAGTCCCCGTTCAGTACGCCGAGGAGACGCGCCGAGCACTCGAGGACGAACTCGCCGAGTGGTGTGAGCCGTTGCGGTCCGCGGGCGTCGAGTTCCGCACGATGCTCCTCGACGGCGAACCGGCGCAGACCCTCATGCGCGTCGCCGACGATGTCGACGCGGCCCTGATCGTGGTGGGTCGGCGAGGCCGGGGCGGGTTCGCCGAGCTCCTGCTCGGAAGCGTCCCCCACCGGCTCTCGCATCACGCCGGCCGGCCGGTGGTGGTGGTACCGGCGTGAATCGGCTCACGTGAAGGGAGGCCGCGGTGACGACGACAACGGTGTACGTGCCACTCGATGGATCTGAACGCGCCGAAGCGGCGCTCGGGCCCGCCATGGCCGTCGCCGCGCGCGCCGGTGCGGCACTCGTGCTGCTCTCTGCACGCTGGCCGAACGCGGGGCCCGACACTCCGGGCGACTATCTCGACGCGCGCGCGGCCTTCTTGGACCAGCCGGCACAGACCTGGTTCGTACCCGATCGTGAGCCGGCGGCTGCGATCCTGCTCGCGGCCCAAGCGCCCGATGCCCTCGTCTGCATGGCCACCCACGGACGGGGCGCCCTGCGAACGGCCGTTCTCGGCAGCGTGGCCGAGGAAGTTGTTCGCACAAGTCCCACCCCGGTCGTGCTCGTGGGCCCGAGCTTCGAACCCGAGTGGGAGCTCGGCGACGCGCCGGTCGTGCTCGCCGGCCTCGACGGCTCGACGACTTCGCGCGCGGCGGCACGGGCCACAGGACAGCTCGCGGCCTCGATCGGAGCCCGCGTGCGCGCGGTCGAGGTGCTGCAGCCGCGCGATGTCGTCGCCGTCGGCCAGTTCCCGGGCGGCGATGTCGACATGCTCGAGGACGTCGTCCGGGAACTCTCCACCCGTGGCATTCCTGCGGAGTACGAGGTGATCGACGGGTTCGATCCGGCGGACACGCTCGTACATGACGCCTCCGATCGGCACGCGGCGTTCATCGCGCTCGCGAGCCACGGGCGCTCGGGCCTCGCACGCACCGCGCTCGGGAGCGTGTCGATGCGCGTCGTCCGGCACGCTCGGTGCCCGGTGCTCGTCGCGGGCCCGGAGTGCGCTGCGGGTTGACCGCGAGGGACAATCGCGGCCCGGTTGCGAAGATTTCATTGCCCCGTGAGTTCTGCTCAGCGAAAGAATCGGGGCACTGAATCGCTTGGACGGCGCGGCGGGTCGTACGATCGCGTCATGACCCGACTCCTGGTGATCTCTGCGGACTGTCATGCCGGCCCGTTGCCCGAGCAGGCGCGCACCTACGTCGATCCCGAGTTCCGGGATGCGTTCGACGAGTGGCTCGCCGACGACGAAGCCCGCGCCCGCCGTCAGTCCGATCACACCGGCCAGGCCATCTACGGCGACGAGGCCCTCGACGACTTCACCGCGCTCGACGCCGTGAGCGAAGGCGGTCTCGACGGGGCATGGGATTCCGCGCGCCGACTCGCCGAGTTGGAGGCCGACGGCGTCGTCGCCGAGGTGATCTATCCGGGCGGTGGTGGTCTCACGATCTCGCCGTTCGATGTCGGTCTGATGACGTACCAGTACGAACAGGATCCGCAGATCTGGGCCGCCGGCTGTCGCGCCTACAACCGCTGGCTGGCCGACTTCTGTCACGAGGTGCCCGGCAGGCGCGCCGGGGTGGCGCTGGTCGCCGTCGACGATCTCGACGAGACCGTGCGCGAAGTCGACGCTCTTCGCGACCGCGGCCTCTTCGGCGGGGTCCTGCTCACGAGCGGCACCGGAACGAATCCGCTCTACAACCATCCCCGCTACGAGCCGTTGTGGGCGGCGTGCGCCGCCAACGATCTCCCCATCCACACCCACAGCGGGTGGACACCGAACTACGGAGACTTCCAGGGCTCACTCGGGATCTTCATCACCGAGATCGCGTGGTTCGCGCATCGCGCGTTCTGGCTCCTCGCATGGTCGGGTGCCTTCGAACGCCACGCGGGCTTGCGCCTCGTGATGACCGAACAGGGCGCGACTTGGATACCCGACACGCTGGCGCAGATGGATCACGCGTACGACATGCCGATGTTCCGCCACCTGCGCCGACAGCTGCCGTTGTCGCCGTCGCAGTACTTCGCGCGCCAGTGCTACGTCGGCGCGTCGTTCCTCGGCCCCGAGGAGTCCGCGAGCCGCTACGACATCGGGGTGGACAAGTTGATGTGGGGATCCGACTACCCGCACATCGAGGGCACTTGGCCGCACACCGAGACCAAGTTGAAGGAGGGCTTCGGCGACGTTCCCCGCGTCGAAGTGGAGAGCATGGTCGGTGCGAACGCGATCGAGGTGTACGGATTCGACCGCTCGGCCTTGACCGATGTCGCGAGCAGGATCGGGCCACCGGCCGACCTCCTCGGCACCGCCGAAACCGGTTGACACTCAGGTCGTGCGTTCGATCACGTCCATCGCGCACTGCGGTCCGGGCGCGGCGGCAAGGCGGGCGTCGGTGGTGACGAGTGTGGCGTTCAGTGCCTCGGCCAGGGCCACATAGAGCGCGTCCCAGGAGCGCACCGCAGCGCGCAGCTCCCACGCCCGGGCCAACAGCGCCCGGTGCCCGTAGCGTTCGCCGGGCCAGTCGGCGAGGTCGTCGACTGCCTGAGCTGCAGCGGTCGGGTCGAGAACGCCGCTCAGGTGGTGCCGGCGGATCACTCCGAGCACCTCAGCGTCGATCACGTGCGGGGCTGCGTGGTCGGGGTCGGCGACGAGCCGCAGGCGGACCGCCTCGGCGTGCGGCGTGTCGGCGACGACCTCGTAGAGGCACGACGCGTCAACGATCAGCATCGGGCCACGGGCCGCGTTGCTCGTCGAGCGCGGCGAGCACCTCGGCGCTGGTGACGGCGGACGGACGCCGCCGAGTGCGGTCCAGCCACTCTTCGACAGTCGGTCGCGCCGCCAGGCGGGTGGCCTCCCGGCGCAGGAGCTCCGGTACGGTCACCCCGCCTTCCGCCGCCCGGCGGGCCAACGCGGCGTACACGTCGTCGTCGAGGTCGCGTATCTGGATCGTCTTTGCCATCCCACCAGGGTACATGCATCTGCGCATGACTACATGCGCAGATGCATGTCGATCTCGATCGACGGCCTCAGGTGTGGGTGAGCGTGTCGGGCACGTAGTCGAGCTTGTAGAGCCGCCGGCAGTTGTCGTGCAGCATCTTCTTGACCTCGGTCTTCGGCACGCCTCGGAAGTTGCGCTCGATCGTGACGCGGCTGTTGGGCCAGTCGGACCCGGTGTGCGGGTAGTCGGTCGACCACATGAGCTGATCGACGTTGAGCCGGTGGCGGAGATCCATGCCCACCGTGTCGACCATGAACGAAGCCCAGAAGTTGCGGTGGAAGATCCGGCTCGGCGTTGCGCGCATGCCTTCACCGTTGGTGAAGAACCGGTACCGGTAGAACATGTCGTCGACCTGCTCGAGCAGCGTCGGGATCCATCCGATGTTCGACTCGACGAGCAGCAGCTTGACGTCGGTGAACCGCTCGAACACACCGGAGAAGAGGAGTTGGCACACCACCGGCAGCGTGTGCGAGCCCGACTTCGTCGCCCCGGCGGCACCCATGAACTGCGGAGTGTTCATCGTCGGGCCCGTCCGCGACGCGCCGGTCGTCGGTAAGAAGCTGCCGATGTGCACCGCGACGGGGGTGTCGGTCTCCTGGGCGAACGCCCAGAACGGCTCGTCTTCCGGCGCGGGGTCGAGCGAGCCGTTGGGGAACGCCGAGATCACCACGCCGCGATGCCCGAGGTCGAGGCAGCGCGTCATCTCGGCGACGGTGTCGTCGACGCCCGTGGTGGGCAGGATGCCCTGGCCCACGAGGCGACCGTCGGATCCCTCGCAGAACTCGGCGAGCCAGTCGTTGTACGCGCGCACGCACGCGACCTGCAGCTCCGGTTCGGAGCCGTAGACCTTCGCGCCGAGCAGGGTCACGCTCGGGTACAGCACCTGGAGGTACATCCCGTCGATGTCCATGTCGGCGAGGCGCGCCTTGGTGTCGAAGCTCCCGGGCCGCATGGTCTCGTAGCTGACCCCGACCGGCGCGAACTCGAGGTACGACAGCCCGGCGGTGGCGGTGAGGCCGACGGGCCGCACGCTCTCGCCGTCGTTGAACGACCAGAAGTCGCCCTCGTCGCGATGGATCAGCGTGGGAGCCCGCTCCTTGTACTTCGCAGGCACGCGTCCCACCCAGGTATCGGGCGGCTCGTTGACGTGCGCGTCGCAATCGAGGATCGGGTAGTCGATCGAGGCGTGGTCAGAGAAGAGATCGCTGGTGTGCTCCATATGCCCCTTGCCATGGGTCGCTCACTGCGAGCCGGGATACCCGACTCGCAGCCGTTCGCTCCTAACGGTGTCACTTCGGCGCGAGCTCTGCAACCGCGGCCGGTGGACGACGACGAGACAAGAACTTCGGGGCACTGAATCATCGGGGAGGCACCTCCACCAGTGGCCGACGACGTTCCCCGACGCTCGGGCGTATCAGCGGGCGTAATGGGAGGCGTTGGTCATGGCGGGATCGGCGCCGACGCCGGCGCAGTCGACGCCGGGGCGGAATTCGACATCCAAGTGGTCGGAGTCCGGCATGCGAACGAGGAGCGCACCGTTGTCGTTGCGCAGCGCGATGCCGCCGGTGGTACGGCCCGCGTGGAACTGGTCGTAGCAGTACGTGGTGGCGTCGGCGGTGACCGCACTGAAGTCACGGTTCACGGTGCCGGAGGGTTGGGGCGTGAACGAATAGACGCCCGATGCGAGTCCGCCGACGCCGGTGCCGACCGAGATCACCGGCTCGGTGGGCGCGACGTAGTCATGGACGAGCGCGAGCGCGCCGTCGCTGGAGTCGGTGGTAGCGGGGCTGCCGCCGGGGAGGAACCAGTTCCCCTGTGCTGTTCCCGGGAGGTCTTGCATGTAGGTCCCGATGATCGGGTCGGCGGTGCGCGGCACGGTGCCGTCGTACGAGCCCAGTCTGGATTCGAGTACGGCGCGCGTCGCGGGCGTGAAGTACGGGACCGGCGACACGTAGTAGAAGAAGTCGCCCTGATAGTCGGCGGGATTCGTGAACGCCGCCTTGGGGCCCCGGTAGTCGATCGCGACGAAGTCCACCCCGGCGAACTCGTCGGACATCCCGAGCAGGTCACCCGAGTGGACTTGCAGCGAGAGGTTTGCCTGGCAGGTGCGGGTGAGATTGTTCTCTCCGCCCGGGTTGAACTCCCGGCAGTTGACCTTGGGAGCCGCGTCGACGGCTGTCTGCAGGACCGGCGAGAGGGCACCGATGTGGTTGAACTGGAACCGCGTGTCACGACACGGGCTGAACTGCACTTGATATCCGTGGGCTCCGGTCGCGGGGAAGTCGGCGATCAGCACGCCGGTCACCGTCGCATCACCCGGGAACTCGACGGGGGTCGGCGGACGCGTCTCGCCGGGGAGAGAACGGCTGAACGACGAGAATCGAGCGGGGATCACGTGGATGGGCGGGCTGATCCAACCCAGGGGACGGAGTGCCCGGAACTCGTCGGGGGCGAGGGGGAGATGGTCGAACAACGCACCTGAGCGGCACTGCGCGAGACCGGCCTCTGCGTCTCGCCCGGGTGCCGATCCCGGTACCACGCCGGGAGTCACGCTGGAAGGAACGCTCGGGGCCGTACGCGGCCGCTGCGGTCGGCGATGCGCGGAGGGCAGCGCGCTCGAGCACCCCACCACCAGCACCACGAACGTCGTCAGGGAAGCCTTGAGGCAGGTGCACCTCAGGCCACCGCCCGTTCCCATGCGTTCGGTATCGGCACACTTCGGCGCGCCTGAAGCACCGCTGCGCCGCGCCCTGCGCCACCGCTGATCGCGCGTCAGCTCTTGAGGCTGATGCGACGCATGCGAAGGCGCCAACGGTCGGGGCAGCGCACCCATTCGTCGTCGACTCGTCCGACGCTCACGGCCCCACTGCTGTTCGTCACCAAGAGAAAGTCGGCGACCGCGCGCGCTTGGTCGCCCGTTACCCGGATGTCGGGAAGTGAGAAGATGTGGGTGCTCGAGCCTGCCGAATACCCCGTGCGGAGGTACTCGACAATGGCCGTGCGCCCGCCGAGCACTTGGCCGGCGATGTCGAGCTCACCGTCCTCGAGGTAGAGGTCGGCCCATTCGTCGAGGCGCCCGTCGTCGAGGAGGTGCGCGTACTCGGCCATCGTCGCAATGATCGCTTCGACGTCGCTCATTGATCGTTCCCTTCTCGAGTTGCGCGATGCGTCACGCTACGGGACCGTCGTCGACGGTGAAGGCGGCTCGGTCGTGGTGGTCGGGCTCGGTGCATGGTGTACCAGCTTCGGGAGCCCGGCCGGGTCTTGTAGCTGGTCGGCGACCGCGCCGAGCAGCTCCCGCGCTCGTCGCTCGCGCGCAGAATTCTCACCGCCTTGTTGATCGTCTGTTTCACGCCGGTGCGCCGGTGAGCCATCATCCCGTCGCGCCGAGCACCATGAGGAGCACGCCGAGCGACGCGAGCATCCGCACACCCCAGCAGCCGAGCCCCCTCCTCGACTGAACCATGGAGCCGCATTCTTGCCGCGTCGACGGCCTCGAGGACCGTCGGCCGCGAGCCGCGCCCAGCCCACGCGGCGGCGAGCGAGCGGAGCGAGTCGAGTCGCTCGCCAGGAGCGAGCGCCCGCGGCGCAGGTATCCTGCGCCGCAGCGAGCGACGAATAATCAGGTGAGGAGGCGCACCTTCCGTGCCTGCGGGCCCTTGCGGCCGGGCCCGGTCTCGTAGTCGACCAGTTGACCAACGTCGAGTCGCTGGTTGCCGCCGCCCTCGATCGCACTGCCGTGCACGAACAGGTCGTCGCCGTCGTGACGCTCGATGAAGCCGAAGCCCTTGCGGGGGTCGAACCACTTGATGGCGCCCCGCGCAGTGGTCGTGTCCGGCGTCGCCTCGACAACCGCAGCCGGGGCGGCCACCGGGGCGCGCCGGTTCACCGCGTCGGGAGTGATCGACGTGAGCGCATCGCGATCGGGCGTGCTGAGGCCGGGACGCATGCCGAGCGCGCGCTGCAACGGCGCGGCCTCGCGCGCCTGCTGACGGCCGACGAACGACACGACCGTGCCGGCTGCACCGGCGCGCGCCGTGCGGCCCGAGCGGTGCATGTAGTCCTTCGCGTCGTTGGGGAGATCGAAGTGCACGACGCACGCGACCGAATCGACATGGATGCCGCGTGCAGCGACGTCTGTCGCGACGAGTGCATCGACGGTTCCGTTCGCGAACGCGGCGAGCGCCCGCTCGCGCTGGCTCTGCGATCGGTTGCCGTGAATCGCCTCGGTGTGGACGCCGGCAGCTTCGAGCTGACGAGCGATCCGATCGGTGCTGCGCTTCGTCTTGCAGAAGACGATCGTCGGCCCCGCGAGCTTGACCACGTCGGCGCACAGCCGTATCCGCTTGTCGGGGTCGACGCTCCAGAACAAGTGTGTAGCGCGCGGTTGCTCGTCGGAAGTGTCGGAGAGCATGTGCCGCACCGGCTCACGCTGGTAGCGCCGGACGAGCGTGTCGACGACGCCGTCGAGCGTGGCAGAGAAGAGCAGCGTTTGGCGCGCCGGCGGAGTGAGATCGAGCAGGCGTTGGACAACCGGGAGGAAGCCCATGTCGGCCATGCGGTCGGCTTCGTCCACGACGACCATCTCGACCGCGTCGAGACGGACGTCGCCGCGCTCGAGGAGGTCGGTGAGCCGGCCGGGGCACGCGACGAGCACGTCGACGCCACGGCGCAGCGCTTTCAACTGCGCGCCGTAGCCTGCGCCGCCGTACACGGCGGCGACCCGTAGCTTGCGTTGCCGGCCGAGCCATTCGAGCTCCCCGCACACCTGCGCGGCGAGCTCACGGGTGGGAACGAGCACGAGCCCGGTCGGCTTCTTGGGCGCAGCGCGCCCGAGCCGCATCACGAGTGGGATCCCGAACGCAATGGTCTTGCCGGAGCCGGTCGGGGCGCGGCCACAGAGGTCGCGGCCGGCGCAGCCGTCGGCGAGGGCAAGGGTCTGGATGGCAAATGGTGTGTGGATCCCGCGTGCCGAGAGCGTGGAGACGAGCTCCGCGGGCACGCCGAGATCGGCGAAGGTTGTAGACATGGGATTGCAGACTCCGGTGTTCGATGGACAGGTCTCACGAGGGGTGTACGAAGACCCGAGACGCTGACCCGAACGTGGACGGCATGTGTGCGCCGATGGAGCCGGAGTCGCGGAGAAGAGCGTGTACCCGCTGCGAATCCACGCGCGAAAACAAGAACGTTGCGTGTGGAAGACGCCAGCATAGCACGCCGTTAGCTGTGCTCCGCGAGCAGAGCGCGGACGACGTCCGTCCGGTGCGAGATCGCGATCATGTGTCCCTCGCCGTCGAACGTCGTGAGCGTGGCGTTCGGAATCGCCTTCGTGATGTCGGACGCCCACGACGGTGGGACGAGCTCGTCGACCGTGCCCTGGTAGACGTGCACGGGGACCGTGATGTCCTCGAGCCGGAAGCCCCACGCGCCGACGAACGCGCGGTACTCGTCGACCATCCCTGCCGAGTCCTTTCCGGCTTCCCCGACCGCGCGGCCGAACCACTCGGCGTTGGCTCGGAGCACCGCGGCGTCGGGCGCTGGTGAACGCCTGGCCGAGAGGTTCGCGTAACGCTCCGGCGCTCTCCGCGCCAGCATCGCCGACGAGGCGAACGCGACGCGTGCAACCGGCGCCGCGCGCGTGGAGAGCCGAGCGAGGCGACGGTCGAGCGAGTTGAGCTGCGCGAACGTCGCGTCGTTGTCGAGCGGCGGGCAGCCGGCGATGATCGCGGCGCGCGTGACGCGGTCGCCGAGCCGCGCCGCGACCGCCGCGGCGTACTGACCGCCGAGCGACCAACCCATTACCGCGAATCGGTCGACCCCGACTGCGTCGAGCAGCTCGCGGGCGTCGTCCACCCAGTCGGCGGTGGAGTGACCGGGCCGCCGGTCGGACAGCCCGATACCGGGCCGGTCGGGAGACACCACCGACACGCCGAGCGTTCGGAAGTCGTCGGCGCAGGGCTCCACGTCGAAGCGGCACACGAGCCCGCCGTGGCAGTTCAGGATCGGGAAGCCGTCGGGATCGCCGTATACCGCGTATCCCAATCGCCGGCCGTCGCGCAGGTTCACGACATGATCGACTGCGGCATCGTGCGTGAACGCGCCCATCAGGCGAAGCGGTCGCGGTCGTGCGGCGCGTCCCAGTCGGCGATCGGGCCCGCAGGCACGATGCGTAGCGTCCTGATACCGGCTCCCGCGCGGAACGTGCCGGTCTTGATGTGCTCGATGTTCGTGGTGTCCCCGAACTCCGGGCGCTGGTACAGATCACGCGCGTACGCCCACAGGTTCGGGTAGTCGACCAAGCGCCGCAGGTTGAGCCGGCCGAGCGGGCCGGCGATCACGTCGAAGCGGACGAGGTTCACGTAGAGGAGCAGGTCGGCGTCGGTGATCTGGTCGCCGACGAGGAACCGGTTCGATGCCAACCGCTGTTCGAACCGATCGAGCGCGTCGAAGACGCGCGTGCTCACCGCGTCGTAGTCGGCCTGAGTGGTGGCGCCCATGGCCGCGTACGTACCGCCCGCGAGATCGCGCACGATCTCGTCGTTCACCGCGTCGATCGCAACGCGGTGCTGCGAGGTAAGAGAGCTGGTGGGATACAAGTTGACCGCGGGATCAGCCCACTCGGTGAAGCAGGTCTCGAGATCGATCGTCATCGTCGGGTAGTGGTTGCTCACCAATTTGCCCGTGACGCGGTCCCACAACGCGGGAACGGAGATGTGACCATCGAAGGTGGGGTCGGTCGCGAGGTAGGCGTCGCGCAGGAACGCGAATCCGTTGACGGGATCGGGCCCGTAGTCGGGCCCGTCGCGGAACGCCCACCCACGACCATCGCGCACCGGGTCGACGGCCGAACACGTCACCACGCCGTCGAGCCCGCGCAGCCTGAGCGCGATGAGCGGACGCTGTGCCCAGGGGCAGTACAGGGAGAAGTAGAGGTGGTACCGGCCTGGCTCGGCCCGAAACTCCGTGGACCCGTCGTCGGAGATCCGACCGCCGATCGGGTACACGAGCGTGGCGAGGTTGCCCTCGCGTCGGTACGCGCTGCGCGGTGGTGCGTAGTCGCCGTACGCCTCGAAGTCGACGGGGCTCGCGACCGTGCCAGTGGTGGTGGGGGTGGTCGTTGTGGCCATCGCAACGCTCCTCCGTCGAGGGGTGGGGTACGCGGTCACCAACCTAACTGAACGTCTCCCGCCAGCGTTCGAGGTCGTCCACGATCGCGCGCGCCCAGGCGACCGGGGCGTTCATGCCGGCGGCGTGGCGTCGCGCAGTGTCTTCGTCGTCCAACGTGGCGATCCATCCGCCGACGCTCCAGAGGGGTTGCCGCGCGAGCGCGAGCGGCAGGGCCTCGCGCTCCTCGCGCCCCAACGGTCGATCGAGCCCTTGCTCGTACGCGTCGACCAGGTCGGCGAGCCGGTCGGAGCCGTTTGCGAGGCTCGCGAAATAGAGGGTGAGCGCGAGGTCATCGATGCGGACGCGCTCGCCCATGAAGTCGAAGTCGGTGACCAGCACCACGCGCCCCTCGCGGAACAAGACGTTGTTGTCCCAGAAGTCGCCGTGTACGAGCTGACGTGGGAGCGCGGTGCCTCGGTCGCGCTCGGCCGATGCGAGCAGGTGAGCGAGCTCGTCGGCGCTCTCCGCGAGCTGCAGTTCTTCCGACGTGGGACCCCATGACCGGATCCGTCGTGTCCCGTCGAGGGTCCGATCGACGATGTCCTCTGCTTCGACGTGGTTCGCGAACCGTGGCGTCCGTCCCTCGGCACCCACGGTGACCCCACGCAGCACGGTGTGGATCTGCCCGAGGAGCGGGAGCCCGGCCGTGAGACGTTCCCGGGAGTCCATCTCCGCGTCGTGCTCCACGAAGTGCTCGACTTCGACGAGCAGGTCGTCGACGGTCGTCCACGGTTGGTCGTGTCGGGTCGTCACCAACTGCGAACACGGCACGCCACCTGTTACCAGCGCCCGGCGCACGACCTGGATGTCATCGAGCCTTCGTGCTGTGACGTGTTGCCGGTACACGCGCGCGACGAAACGCGCGTCTCCCGTGGTGATCAGCAGGTTGAGGTTCGACGAGCCCCCGAGATCGACATGGCCGGAGACATCGATTCCGTACTCGTCGTGCAGAGCATCGAAGAGTGACGGTGACAACTGCGGTCGTTGCCCGCGACGACCTCCCGCCGCATCGTCCACGATGCAGACGATTCAGGCCGGGCGCGTCCACCCGTCGTCGTGGATCGAATCGGCGACGACCGGTATGACGATGTCGGTGACGTGCAAGAACTCGAAGCCGGCAAGCAGCGCGTAGCGCTCGTCGATCTCCGTATCGCCCACGTGGATGTAGCGGTCGGCCTCGAATTGCTCGCGCACCACGTGGAGCTGGTGCTTGCCGCCCACGAAGTGCGGCTCGATCCCATGGCGCGCCCAAAGGGGTTGCTGGCTCGAACGGGGCCAGTCCGACGCAACGCCGATCACATAGCCGCGCCCGACGAGATCACGCACGACCGCTGCAGGTACGGGACCGGGCGGTTCGCCGAACTCCATCGTTCCGTCGATGTCGAAGCTCACCAGGATGCGTGAGGTCGCGGACGGAGAGGGCTGCAGATTGCTGGTTGCCACCGAGACGACGCTAGCGCGCCGGTACCAGTTGGAGGTCCGACCTGAGGGCTGTTGCGGCACGACGACGTGTGCTGATGGACTACCGGCATGGCGTCGATCAGCGGTCCCACTACACCGGGCGCACGGAAGCGTGCGTGGTGCGCAACGACGAGCGACCTCGGCTCGCGCCGCGCTCGATGAAGACATGAACGAGTTCGACGGTCGGATCGCGCTGGTCACGGGCGCGGCGGGCAAGGGGCTCGGCCAGGCCACCGCGCGCAGGCTCGCGAGTGGTGGGGCAACGGTCGTGGTCACCGACATCCACGAGCGGCGTACGGGTGAGGTCGCCGAAGCGATCGCGGCCGACTATCCCGACGTGCGGGTGGCCGGGTTCGCGATGGACGCGGGCGACCGCGAGCAGATCGACGCCGTCGTCGCCGAGGTGACGCGCACGCTCGGTCCGGTGCAGATCCTGGTGAACAACGCGGCGGTGAACGTCGTCGGCAGCATCTTCGACTACGACCCGGAGAACTGGGACTGGTGCCTCCGAGTGAACCTGTCGGGGCCGTGGTACCTGTGCCGGGCGGTCATGCCGTTGATGCGCGACGCAGGTGGCGGCGCGATCGTCAACGTCTCGAGCTTCGCCGCGGACGTGGGCGGAGGCGGTGTCGAAGCGCCCTACGCGGTCACCAAGGGCGGCCTCAACGTGCTGACGCGCTCGTGCGCGCACGAGGGGGGCCCGTTCGGGATTCGGGCGAACACCGTCTCCTGCGGTGTGATCCGTGGCACCAAGTTCGTCGACGATCACCCCGAGATCATCGCCAACGCCGAAATGCACACTCCACTGGGCAGCTACCCCGACGCGGACGAGATCGCGGAGGCGATCGCGTTCCTCGCGTCGGATCGCGCCCGCCACATCACCGGCGAGATCCTCGGCATCGCCGCCGGCGCGTACATGCGCACCTGACTACTCGCTCGTTCGCTGCTTGGCGGGATACCCGCCTCGCGGCCGCTCACTCGCTGGCGAGCATCTCCGCTCGCTCTGCTCGCTCCGTTGCCGCGTGTGCGGGAGTTACTGGTCGTCGTCCTCCGTCATCTCGAGGACGTCCTCGCGCTCGACCTCGGTCCAGTGGACTTGGATCACGTGTTCTTGCACCTCGGCCACGAGCGCGTCGACGTCGTCGTTGCGAATGGTGACCCCGCAGTCGCATTTGACGAACTTTGCCATCGTTCCTCCCGCTCGCCAGGCTGACCCGCGAGGTTAACGTGCCGCGATCGTCGTAACGAGGGGAGAGGAACCGTGACGACCACCCTGGCCGGGAAGGTCGCGGTGATCACCGGCGCGAGCCGCGGGATCGGCAAGCAGACGTGCCTGGCCATCGCGCAGCTCGGCGCCACCGTCGTGCTCGCGTCGCGCACCGAGGAACCACGGGATCGAACACCGGGCACACTGAACGAAACAGCCGACGCGATCCGGAACGCGGGCGGTGAGGCGCTCGTCGTCCGAACCGATCTCGCCCGGCAATCCGATCTGGAGCGCTTGATCTCCGTCACCCTCGAGCGACACGGCCATGTCGACATCCTCGTGAACAACGCCGCCTATACCGTCGGCAAGGCTCTCTGGGCACACGTGCCGGAGCTCACGCGCGAGCAGTGGGAGAAGGGCTTCGCCGTCAACGTCACCGCGCCGCTCGTGCTCATCGAGGGATTCTGGGACTCGATGAGAGCCCGCGGTGGCGGCGTGATCGTGAACGTCACGTCCGGTGCGGCGAACCTGCGACCGTTGGACTCGAGTGTTCGCCTCCCGGGCAGCGAGTTGCCCGACCAGGGCCCGCTGTACGGAGCGTCGAAAGCCGCGCTCAATCGAATGGCGAACGCGATCGCAGGTGAGGGCGCACCGCACAACATCGCGGTGATCAACCTCGAACCTGGCTTCGTCCTCACCGAGACGATGGAGCAGACGTTCAACGAGACGGGAGTTGACGGCGCCGAGGTGGGCGCGATTCCGGCGACGGTGCCGGCACGCGCCATCGCGTATCTCTGCACCTGTGACGACCCGATGCAGTACAGCGGTCAGATCGTGAGCGCACCCGCACTCATGGAAGCGCTCGGGAGCTAACGTCGTTTCCAATGGATCAACCGCGACGCGTGCTGGTATCGGCCGACTCGCATGGTGGCGCGCCGCTCGGCGAGATGGAAGTGGTTGCCGCGCGCGGCACTCACCGCGACGCGCAGGGCACGTCGGCGAGGATCGGCGTGCGGGTCCTGGAGAACGCGTTCAAGAAGAACCCAGAGGTACACCCCGAAGACCGCATTCGCGACTCCGATCTCGACGGTGTGGCCGCGGAAGTGGTCTACGGCTTCACGGGCATCCCCGACGGCGACTTCGCCGAGGGCGTCCGGCAGGTGCAAGGGGCCAACGACTGGTCCGCCGACGTCTACGCCGGCCACCTCGGTCGGTTCGCGCCGTCGGTGTGCCTGCCGCTCCCGATCGAGCGGTACGGCGCGAGGGGCTCCGAGAAGCCCACGGAGGAGCACATCGCGGCCGCCGCGGCGGAGATCCGCCGCACGAAGGCGATGGGGCTCCGGCCCGCACTGCTCCCCGACCACTGCGACGCGCTCCCGTTGAACCGTCCCGACTGGAACCCGGTGTGGGAGGCAGCGAGCGAGGTGGGGATGCCGCTCGCCTTCCACGTGGGAGTCGGACGGAACCCGGTGCAACACGGAGGTCCGGGCGGCGCGATCACCAACTACGCGATGGTCCAGGGCACCATCATGGAGACGGCGTCGCACCTTGCCGCGGGAGGCATCTTCGAGCAGTTTCCCGAGTTGAAGGTGGTGCTCGTCGAGTGCGGTTCCGGATGGCTGGCGTGGCTCATGCACGTCACCGACGACGCGTACGTGAAGCACGCTCACTGGACGAAGCCCAAGCTCCCGATGCCGCCGAGTGAGTACCTGCGGCGCCAGCTGCAGGTGACCTTCCAGGAGGACCCGATCGGGATCGCGAACCGCCATTTCACCGGGCTGCGGTGCCTGATGTGGGGCTCCGACTACCCGCACCACGAAGGCACGTGGCCCCACTCGCAGGCGGCGGTGGCGAAGCAGTTCGCGGGCGTCCCCGAGGACGAGATCGACCAGGTCGTCCGCCGCAACGCGGTCGAGACCTTCGGCTTCGACATCTGACGCACCATGGACAGGCTCAATCACGTCAAGATCCTCACGCCCGACCCGGAAGCGGTGAACCGATTCCTGACCGAGGTGCTCGACGTTCCCGCAGGGTGGTCGGTCGGCCCGATCGTCGGCACACCGCCGGATGAATGTCGGTCGGAGGCGCGCGACGCGAGCGGGGAGCTCACGATGGAGAGCGTCCTGGCCTTCAGGGGCAGCGAGCTCGGCGGCCTCATCGCGGGCTCCACGGAGAGTCGTCAAATCCAGCTCTTGAAGAGTCCCCGAGCCGCGATCTGGGCCGTCGCCGTCGGGACGCGCAACCTCGAGCAGGCGCATGCGCGTGCTCGTGCACGCGAGATCCCGTGTACCGAGATCGACGCCACTCAATGGGGCGAGGGCGGCGTCCGGTACTTCTTCGCCGAGGTCGGCGGTGTGCTGTTCGAAGTCCTGCGCATCGAGAACGCCGCACCGTGACCAGTTCGTTCATTCCTGGGGCGGATCGCTCACGTGCGGGAAGAGCTCCTTGAAGGCGCCGAAGCGGATCCGCTGGCTCGCGTCGTCGTCGAGGCCGTCGAAGAGTTCGTGCAACGTCTTTTGCGTGTGACCGTACGTGCCCTCGAGGTGCGGGTAGTCGCTGCCCCACATCACGTTGCGGTAGCCCATCGCGGTGAGTGCCGCGGGCGCGGACTCGTCGTGTTGGAACGACGCGTACACCTGCCGGTAGAGGATCTCTTTCGGCAACATCGACAACGTCGGGCGAACGAACATGCCGTGCTGTCGGTAGCCCTCGTTCATACGGTCACCGAGGAACGGCACCCACGTCGCGCCGCCTTCCGACACGAGGATCCGGAGACCCGGATGCCGGTCGAGCGCGCCACTGGCGACGAGCTTGGTCGCGACCTTCTGCCCGCCGTACGTGGTCTCGACATAGTTGAGGACGGCACCACCGGGCCCGCGGAACACGACCGGCCCGTCGGCACCGCCGTCGGACCCGATGTGGAAGCCGAGCACCATGCCGGCCTCCGCGGCCGCGGCCCACAGCGGCTCCCAGCTGTCGTGGTGCCAGTCGTCCATGCCCTCGGGTACGCCGGTGGGCAGGTTCACGAGGTGCAGCCCCAGCGCGGCGGCATGGTCGAGCTCGGCGACCGCATCATCGACGTCGAGCAGCGGGACGGTCGCGGCCGGCACCAGGCGGTCGGGTGCGAGTCCCTGGATCTCGCTCACCTTCCACTCGTTCTCGGCGCGGGCGGCCGCGCGGACGAGCTCGCGGTCGGTGATCATGTTCTCCCAGAGCCCGAGTGACGCGTAGACGACCTCGGCCCATACGCCTTCCTGATCGAGGTCGTTCATGCGCACCTGGAGGTCGCGTCCACCGGGCGCTTGCATGACGAGTTCGCCGATCGTCTTGCCGCTCGTCTTGTCTTTCTTGGTCGCGAGCTTCGGGAGCCGACGACGGAAGCTCTGACCGTCGACGTGCACGACCTCTTCGTTCTCGCTCACGCGTTCACTGCGCGGCATCCGCTCGGCGAGCTCCGCGGGGAGGATCTGGTGCCAGAGCCCCGCAGGCTCCAAGAAGTGCGAATCACCGGAGTTGGCCCAGAGCTTGGTCATCTCGACGCACCTCCAACGCTCGCTGTGACGCAGCGTTCTACATTGTACGCGTCATGGAGCTTCGCGACCGTTGCGTGATCGTGACCGGGGCCGGACACGGCATCGGGCGAGCACTCGCCGAACGCTTCGCGCGGGAAGGCGCACGCGTCGTCGTGGCCGACGTCCACACCGCGCGCGCGGAGAAGATCGCGACGCGGATCGACGGGCTTGCGGTCGCCTGCGACGTGTCGGACCGTTCGGCGATCGCCGACCTCGTGGCCCGGGCGGTCGATGCGTTCGGCCCGGTGCTCGTGTTCTGCTCGAACGCGGGTATCGGCGACCAGGGTCCCGACCTTGCCTCCACCGGGGCGCAGGTCGAACGGATCGTCGGCGTCAACCTCCTGGCGCACGTGTGGGCCGCGCAGGAGGTCGTGCCGGCCATGGTCGACGCGGGAGAGGGCTACCTCGTGCAGACGATCTCGTCGGCTGCGTTGATCACCGGGCCGTCGGGCATGGGGTACACGCTCACGAAGCATGGCGCGCTCGGGTTCGCGGAATGGATCGCGTTGAACTACGCGCACCTCGGGATCCACGTCGCGTGCTTGTGTCCGAACGCGGTGAACACCGGCATGCTCGGGCGGAACGAGGACGCCGAGGAAGACGCCGACGCTGCGCAATCGAGCGACAACCCGCTCCGCGCGTCGCTCGGCGATGTGATCGAGCCCGAGTTGTGCGCCGACATGACGCTCGACGCGCTTCGCGAGGGACGGTTTCTCGTGCTCCCGCACCCGCGCGTCGGTGAGTCGTTTCTCCGCAAGGCGGGGGACTACGACCGCTGGCTCGAGGGCACCAATCGCCGCCTGCGCCAGATGCGGGGCGAGGAGGTCTGAGCGGCGAAGAGCCCGTTGTGACAGAGGCGAGCTCCCATCGTTTACTACCACGGTATGATCGAACCTATGGCGGTCGAGAAGCTCGCGATCTCGCTCCCGGAACACCTCGCCGAGCGGGTCCGGAAGCAGGCCGCTGCTGAGGGAACGTCGATCTCCGCGTGGATTGCCGAAGCCGTCGCGCAGCAGCTCCGTCATCGCAGCCTGCGGCAGCTCGTCGCCGACTGGGAGGCCGAGCACGGCCGGTTCACGGAAGAGGAGATCGCCGCGGCCAGGGCGCTGTGGCCGGGCTGACGCTCGACAGTGGCGCGCTGATCGCAGCCGATCGGAACGATCCGCGGTTGTGGCTGATGATCCGAGCCGCCGCCGACGACGGCACTCCGGTCACCGTTCCGACTGTCGCGATCGTGCAGGCTTGGCGGGGCGGCACGAGAAGCGCAAACCTCGCGCGCCTCCTCGCCGGTTGCGCGGTCGACGCGTTGGATGCGCGACAAGCGCGCGTTGGCGGCGAGCTCCTCGGGCGCACGCGAACGAGCGACGCCGTCGACGCCGCCGTCGTTGTGAGCGCCGCGAGCCGAGGTGACGCGATTCTCACGACCGATCCCGTCGACCTCCGCGTCCTCGCCGCGTCGATGCCGGGTACCGGCCCGATCATCGACCTCAGCGCCATTCGGTAGCGCGCCAAGACCGCGTGGTGTGCTCAGCGCGGTTCGCGGGGGAGGCCGAGCACGCGCTCGCCGACGATGTTGTGCTGGATCTCGTCGGCGCCGCCGTAGATCGTCTCGGCCCGCGAGTTGAGGAAGGTGCGCTGGTACCAGGTGGGCTCACCGCCGGGTTCCATCACGATTGCTTTGGGGCCGAACACGTCGAGCATCAGCTCGCCGAACGATCGGTGCCAGCGCGACCAGTAGATCTTCAGGACCGAACCGAGTGCACCGGCATCGCGGCCCTGCAACTCCGCCGCGAGCAGGCGCTGATTCATGTATTGGAGCACCTGCAACCCCGACCATGCCTTGGCGAGCCGCTCGCGCATGACCGGTGACTCGCCCCCTCGACGGCGCGCGACCTCGTCGAGCAGCCTGGTCATCTCGGCCTCGAACGTGGCCTGGTAAGGCAGCATCGCGCCGACGCGCTCGGTCCCGAGTGTGTCCATCGCGACGGTCCATCCCCCGTTCACCTCGCCGACGACGAGATCCGCCGACGTCCGCGCGTTGTCGAAGAACACTTCGCAGAACTCGAGCCCCCCGGCGATGTTCCGGATCGGACGGACGTCGACACCCGGCCGCTGCGCGTCGACGAGCAGCATCGTGATGCCGCGGTGGCGGCTCTCGGGTTCGCCGGTGCGGCACAGCACGTACATCCAGTGCGCCTTGTTCCCCAGCGTCATCCAGATCTTCTGGCCGTTGATGAGCCATCCGTCGCCGTCGGGCTCGGCCCGGGTGCGGAGGGAGGCGAGGTCGGATCCCGCGTTCGGTTCGCTGAAGCCCTGGCCCCAGAACTCCTCCGCACGCATGATCGCGGGGAGGAAGCGCTGCTTCTGCGCGTCGGTGCCGTGCATCAAGAGTGTCGGGCCCAGCAGGTCACGCCCGTTGATACCCACCCAGTAGGGCGCTCGGGCGCGTGCGTGCTCGATCTGGAAGACGATCTCCTGGGTGAGCGTGCCGCCACGTCCGCCGTACTGCTCGGGCCACGTCAGGTTGAGCCAGTTCCCGGCGACGAGCTCGCGCTCCCATGCGAGTCGTAGCTCCCAGTGACTGTCGTCGGTCGGGCTTCCGACACCCGGGTGTTCGCGGAACTCTCCGACGAGATGAACGCGTAGCCACGTACGAAGCTCGTCGCGGAACATCTCGTCCTCGGAGTTCAGCTCGATGTCCACGTTCCCCTGCTTTCGAGTTGGCCGCGCAACGTTCGCGCCACACGCTCTTCTGCACGTTGCCACTCGCGTGCAACCGGAGCGCGTCCACGATCTCGACGCGACGCGGCACCTCATAATTGCGACATCGTCTCCATGCCCTACGACCTCGCGGTGCGCGAGGTCGTAAGGGGGGTGGCAATTTGGCGATCCGAACCCGTATTCGGCACGATATTTCTCGCCGGGTTGCGAGCCGGGAATGTCTGTGCGGTTCCACGGCAATTCGTCGTGCTCCGGTCGATCGAGCGGGACAAAAGGGCAGGTGACAGGGCTGCCGCTGAGCATGCTCGGGGCGAGCTCCGGCCGAGTCCTCGGCGCGAGTCGTGCCGCGCCCCGCCCGATCGTGGCGGAATTCGCCATCAGGTGGCGCCCGGGAGCGTCGATAAGCTGGACAATCGGTGTCGAGGTATCTATTATGACCCGCTGTGACCAAGGGAAAGGCTTCACGCCGCCGGGCGGTCACGTCCCAACCCAGAGAACCCCAGGGGGAATCGTGAGAAAAATCGCCCTCGGCGCACTGCTCGCTTTGGTGCTGGCCGCCTTCCCGATCGGAACGGCAGCGGTCGCTGCCGGTGCCAGCGATGTCCGCATCGTCTACGCGAGCAACGGGAACCAACCCGCGAAGATTTTTGTCAGCGGCCTCCCAGGCTCTACAACGGTCCTGCCCTCGACAGGGATCGATGTCGCGCTGCCAGCAGGCACCTACACAGTGCTGGCGTGCACCACCACCACAACCGCGGTGTCGGGCACCACGTGCACCGGAGGTCTGCTGCTCGCGGGTTCCGCCAACAACCTCGTCGTTTCCGGTGATAGCAACTACACGTTCACCATGGTGAATCTCACTGGGGCGGCCCCCGTCGCTGTCCAACAGCAGAACACATTCCAGAATGACCTGAGCATTACCGGTCTCAATGAAGCCCGCTTCACGCTGAACAACGCCCTTACCGCCGGATCTACCGTCGACATCTGCATCGACGGCATCAAGATCCTCACGAACGTCGCCCCGAACGGCGGTCAAGGCGTGGCCGACGTCCCCGCCGATCAGGCTGCGGGCATGGCAGTCGTGGTCCCCACGGGCGGCGCTTGTGGCAGTTCCAGCGATATCCCCCTCGTCGCCGGCACCAACTTCGTGCTCACGCTCGTGGCGGCGGACCCGGCCGCGACGCCTCTGTGCACTTCGGGCTGCGCCCAGGTGCTCCTCGTGGGCCAGGACACGGTCCCGCACAACACCGACACGGCGGCGTTCTGCGACGCGATCCTCCTGGGGCTCGCTACGGTCCAGCCCGCTCTGAAGGCCCTCGTCGGCGACGTCGACCCCACGACCACCACGACGATCACCAACACGCAGCCGAGCGTCGGCGACATGATGACGTTCGTCAACGACACGCAAGACGCCATCGACGCCGGCGACGCCACAGTCCCGGCATCGATCAAGCCTTCGTGGGTGATCGCGACGAGTGGTCTGCGTGACCTACTGGCTGGTTTCAAGCTCGTGAACTTCAACCTGGTGGGCCTTGGCCAACCGGCCGTCAAGTCGCTCGTCTTGGGTGCGAACGGCGTCAGCCTCCCGGGTGTGCCGCCGAACCCAGAGACGGAAGGGGCTACTGAGGCCATCACGGCATTCGTCCTGGGCACCTGCCTGGCCGGCCCCGCCCCTGGCCCGGAGCCGACCCCGGGCCCCCCGACCCCGGCCGCGGAAGAGACGGTGAGTGGCGCCCCGCGCCTCACCGGCTGACGGCCCGAGTACACGAACTGCGAGGAGCCCCCGCTTCGGCGGGGGCTCCCTCGCGTTCGGGCCCGGTCATCCAGGGACCCCAATCGCAGATCGCGTCGAGGTACCCACCAAGACCGCATCGCAGGAGTCACCACGATCGGCCGCGCGTATGCTCCTCGCCGTGATCACCGCGGTCGTCTTCGACTACGGAGGTGTGCTCAGCCAACCGCCCTACGACGGGGTCGTGAATTACGAGGCGGAGCTCGGTCTGCCGCCCGGCACGCTGCGCGACTTCCTCCGGGAGGGTCACCCTGTCTACGACCAGTTCCTCACCGGTCAGTTGTCGGGCCGTGACTTCATGAAGACCATCGGCACCCACGTGCAGGACTCACACGATCTCCGGTTGGATCTGGGCGCGCTGGCGGCGGCCATGGCCTTCGACGTCGAGCCGCGCATGATCGAGCTCCTCCATGAGCTCCACGGCACGGTGAAGCTCGGGATCCTCACCAACAACGTGAAGGAAGCCGCGTGGCGCGACCGGGTTCCGGTCGAGCTCGTCGACGTCATCGTCGACTCGTCGGAGGTCGCGCTGCGCAAGCCGGATCCGCGGATCTACCGGCACTTGCTCGCGGAGATGCGCGTGGCCGCGGACGAGATCGTGTACTTCGACGACCTCGAGGAGAACCTGCCACCCGCGCGCGAGCTGGGGATCGTTGCGCTCTGGTTCGAGAACCCCGACGTCTGCCGACGCCAGCTCACCAACGTGGGCGTGCTCTCACGACTATGAAGCTCGGGATCGCGACTCCCGTGCTGACCCGTACCGCAGGTCATCACGCGGCGTGGCTCAGCACCGGCACGATCGAAGATGTCGCGCAGATCGTGAGCGAGGCGGACCAGCTCGGATTCGATTTCTGCACCTGCTCCGAACATGTCGGCATCCCGGACGTGGAGATCGGCCGGCGCGGCGCGGCGTACTGGGATCCGCTCGCGACCTTCGGCTTTCTCGCGGCGCGCACGTCGGACATTCGGTTCGTGACCTGGGTCCTCGTCCTCGCGTACCATCACCCGCTCGAGCTGGCCAAGCGCTACGGCCAGCTCGACCTGATGAGCAACGGGCGTCTGGTGCTCGGTGTCGGCGTCGGCACCCTCCGTGAGGAGTTCGACGCGCTGGGCGCGACCTTCGAGGGGCGCGGCGAACGCGCCGACGACGCGATCCGCGCGATCCGTGCCACCTGGGGACGGCGGATACCGGAGTACCACGGGCCGCAGTACGACATCGCCGGCCTCGTCGTCGAACCGCACGCGGCGCGCACCGAGCTGCCCATCTGGGTGGGGGGTCGCACCCGGCGGTCACTGCGACGCGCGATCGCGCTGGGCGACGGCTGGACGCCGTTCGCGCTGTCGTTCGAGCAGGTAGCCGAGATGCTGGCCTGGGGTCGCGCGCGTCCGGAGTGGGAGCGTCGCGACGGCCCGCTCGATGTGATGCTGTCTGTTTCGCTCGACCCGCTCGGTGATCCGGACCGCACTCGGCGCACGCTCGACGCCGCGCGCGCGACGGGCGCGACGTTCCTCGCGGTCAGCTTCGAAGCCGACTCACCGCTCCACTTCGTCGAACATCTCGATGCGCTCGCGCAGCTCGAGTCTTAGCGCGCGTCGGGAGTGCCGAAGACGCGCGCCGCGTTCTCGCCGAGATATCCCGTCATGGCCTCCGGACGCAGCGGCAACGCTCTTCCTTCGCGCAGCGTTCGCTCCACCGTCATGAGCGGGAAGTACGACGACCACATCACCTTCTCGCGCCCACGTGAGTCCATGAACCGTACGAGCTGTTCGGGCAGGTACTTCGGCGCGAACCCCGCGGTCATGAGGTACACGCTCGGGTGCTTCACGAGCATCGAGATCGTCTCGTCGACCCACGGGTCGCCCACGTGGCTCATCACGATCGGAAGGTCCGGGAAGCACAACGCGACCTCGTCGACGAGGATCGTGCGTTGCAGGCGCGCCGGCTTCATCGGCCCGGGCACACCCACGTTGATGCACACCGGCACCCCGAGATCGCAGGCCGCGGTGTAGAGCGGGTAGCCGAGCGGATCGTCGATCGGGATACCCGTCCACATCGGGAGGATGCGGACGGCGCGTATCCCGTACTCCTCCACGGCGATGCGCACGTGGCGGGCCGCCTGATACCCGAGCTTGGGATCGAGCCCGACCGCACCGAGGAAGCGCCCGGGATGCGCGGCGACCGCTTCGGCCACCGCCCGGCACGTGGTGTGCACCGCCTCGTCGTCCATCTGCATCGCGGGCACGAACGGCGGCGTTATGTCGCGCGGCACCTTCGCAAGCAGCCCGTAGTCGACGCCGTGCTCGTCGTAGTCTCGGATGACGTCGTCGGGCGTACCGCCCGTCGCGTACGCGCTCGACTGTGCGGAGAACAAGCGCGCGACCGCAGGATCCGGGGCGGCTGAGCCTTCTTCGGCCGGAAGCGCCACGTACGTGTCGAAGATCACGTTGGTACTGTACCGAGCGTGAACGACGAACCGGTCATTGTCACCGAAGACGACGGCGTGCTCACCGTCGTGCTCAACCGTCCGGAGAAGCTCAACGCGGTCAACCTGCCGATGAGCCGGGCGCTCGACGAGGCAACCTGGCGCTTCGGCGATCGCGAAGACCTCCGAGTGATGATCATCACCGGGACCGGCCGGTACTTCTGCGCGGGCCTGGACATCAGTGACGCGGGGCAGGACGAACGACGCGAGTTCGAGGGTGAGACGGAGACCGCAATCGCGGCGCGGCGGAAGTACCGGCAGCGCCACCATGTTCTCCACGACGAGTTCGAGAGCATCGAGAAGCCGATCATCCTCGCCGCGCAGGGACCGTGTCTCGGATTGGGGCTCGAGATGGCCGCGTCGTGCGACTTCCGGTTCTGCACGCCCAACACGCACTTCGGTCTGCCGGAGGTCGCGCGTCTCGGCGTGATCGCGGGCAGCGGCGGCATCAGCCGCGTCACACGGCTCATCGGGCCGCACTGGTCGAAGTGGATCAGCATGGCGGGCAAGAACGTCGACGCGGAGATGGCGCTCCGCATCGGGTTGGTCCACGAGATCTACCCCGAGGGCGAGTTCATGGACCGCGTGTCTGCGTTCGCACGTGAGCTCGTGGAGATGCCGGCGGACGCGATGGGAGTGGCGAAGCTCACGATCGACATCTGTACCGCCGAGGACCGTGAGAAGACGCGCCACATCGAGCGTCTCGGTGTCGCCTCGTTGGGCGGCAACCGGAGGAGGCCGTCGAGCGCCGACCTGCCGAAGGCGTAGGCGGTAGCTTCCCGCTGTGCGATTCGTTGCGACCGAGCTCACCGACGACGAGCGGGCGCTCCAGCGGGAGGTTCGTGAGTTCCTCGACGTCGAGCTCGCGCACGGCTACTACGAGCCGGGACTCGGCATGGCGTCGGGCGCGTCGAAGGCCCTCTCCCGCAAGCTCGGCGAACGCGGCTGGCTCGGCATGGCGCTCCCCAGGGAGTACGGCGGCGGCGAGCGCAGCGTGGTCGAGCGCTTCGTGGTGGTCGAGGAATTGCTCCGGCGCGGCGCGCCCCTCGAACATCACTGGACCGCGGATCGTCAGAGCGGACCGGTCATCAACCGGTTCGGCTCCGAGGAGCTGAAGCGTCGGTTCCTTCCGCTGGTGTGCCGGGGCGAGCTCACGTTCTCCATCGGCATGAGCGAGCCCGACGCAGGGAGCGACCTCGCATCGGTGTCCTGCCGCGCGGTGAAGGTCGACGGAGGGTACGAGCTGTCGGGCACGAAGATCTGGACGAGCAACGCGCACCTCGCCGACTACGCGATCGTGCTGTGCCGCACGAGCGACGCGGAAGACCGGCACGCAGGGTTGAGCCAGCTCATCGTCGACCTGCACTCGCCCGGCGTCACCGTCAATCCCATCCCGTTCCTCGACGGTACGGAAGACTTCAACGAGGTCGTGTTCGAGGGCGTCGTCGTGCCCGCCGACCTGCTGCTCGGCGCCGAGGGTCAGGGTTGGGCGCAGAACACCTCCGAGCTCAGCTTCGAACGGGCCGGGCCCGAGCGGTGGATCTCGCCCTATCTCGTGGTCGAGCACTTCCTGCGCGAGTACGGCGACGACCTCGGCCCCGAAGCGGCGAGATTCCTCGGCGACTCGGTGGCGCGGTGGTGGGCCATCCGCCAGGTGTCGCTCACCGTCGCGCGCATGATCGACGAAGGCCGGTCACCATCGGTCGAGTCGGCGTTGGGGAAGGACCTCGGGACCCAGTTCGAACAGGAAGTGATGGCGCGAATCCAAACGCTGGTCGACGTGGAGCCCTCACTCGTTTCGTCGTCGGCGTTTCAGCGGTTGCTCGCGCGTGCGGTGCTCGTCGCGCCGTCGTGGACGGTGCGCGGCGGTACCAACGAGATCCTGCGCAGCGTCATCGCGAGGGGTCTGCGGTGACCGTCGACCGGCTCCTGCTCGAAACGGCCGACCGCGCGTTCACCGACACGTGCACGCATGCCGCCATCCAGGCGGCGGAGCGCGACGGCTGGGCACCGGCGATCTGGGACACCGCTGCGGGCATCGGGCTGCCGTGGATCGGCGTGCCGGATGCGGCGGGCGGCGCAGGCGGGACCGTTTCCGATGGTGTTGCCGTGCTCGGAGTGGCCGGTCGTCATGCTGCGCCCATACCGCTCGCGGAGACCGGGCTGCTCGCCGGATGGCTGCTCGCGTCGGCGCGACTCCCGATCGGGAGTGGCCCCGGCACGGTGGTTCCGGGCCGCGCCGAGGACGATCTCCGCCTCGCAGGTGGGCGGCTGCACGGCACCGCGCATCGGGTGGCGTGGGCGCGCGCGGCCGAGCGCATCGTCGCGCTGGTCGACGACAAAGTTGTCGCGGTCGTACCGAGCGCGGCGCGCATCGAGCCGGTGGCCAACCTCGCGGGCGAGCCGCGCGACACGGTCGTGTTCGACGGTGTTGCCGTCGACGAGGTCGCCGATGCTCCACCCGGCATCGATGGAGACGCGCTGCTCTTCCGCGGCGCGCTCACGCGGGCCGGGTTGATGGCGGGCGCGTTGCTCGCGATGTCCGAGCTGACGGTCGAGTACACGAGCGAACGCCGCCAGTTCGGTCAAGCGGTCGGGAGGTTCCAGGCGGTACAAGTCCACCTCGTGCGCTGCGCCGAGGAAGCCGCGCTCGTCGACCTCGCGGTGCAGGTCGCGGCGCGCGAGGCCGACCGTGGCGACGCGCGTTTCGAGATCGCGTCGGCGAAGCTGCTCGCCGACGACGCGGCGCGGGTCGCGACGCGCGCCGCCCACCAGGCGCACGGTGCGATCGGTATGACCCAGGAGTACGCGCTGCACCATCTGAGTAGGAGACTGTGGGCGTGGCGCGCCGAGTACGGCGACCGCACCTGGCCCGAGCGCCTCGGCCGCGCCGTGATCGATGCCGGCCCCGACGCCCTCTACCGCGTCATCGCCGAAGGTTCGGCGTCCGGCATCAGGACCTGAGCCCCCAACCTGCGTCAGCAGAGGGCGTAGAGCGCCCACAGCTGACGCAAGTTCGTTCTCGGGCGCCCGCTCAGAGGGCGGCGACGAAGAAGTCCTCGAAGTTGTCGCGCATGATCCGCTTCACGTCGTCGTCGGAGAACCCGCCGAGCTGCGCGGCCGCGTACTGGCCCGGGAACGCGAGGCCCTCGCCGTGGGGGAAGTCGGAGCCGAAGACGATCGGCTCGATTCCGACCTCCGACACCACCCGCTGCACGTTCTCTTCCGGGAACGGCGCAACGATGAAGTGCCGGCGGAAGATCTCCGACGGCCTGCTGTCGAGCCGTCCGTTCTCTGCCCACTTCGCCTTTCGGCCCATCAAGAACGCGTGGTCCATCTTGCGCAGGGTGTACGGCAACCAGACCGTGCCCTGCTCGGAGAGGCAGACGCGGATGTTGGGGAATCGGCCGAAGAAGTTGTGCAGGATCAACCCCGCGGTGAGCTCCATTGCCGGGCGGTCACCCCAGTACATCATCCACTGGAAGGCGTCGAAGTCGCCGAACACGGTCTCGGGATCCTCGGACCAGTCGGCGCCGTATTTCTGGTAGTCGGTACCGCCGAGGTGTACGGCGAGGCGAACGCCGGCGTCGTCGACGATGTTCCAGAAGCGGTCGTACACCGGATCCGCGAGCGACCGGCCGCCGAACGGGTTGTCGGCGCCGCCGTGCGCGTGGCCCGACTTCGTCTGGATCGCGGTGGCGCCCTGTTCCATGACGATCGCGAGCTCCTTGATCGCCAGCTCCGGGTCGGCGAACGAGATGTAGGGCGGCAGCCACATCCGGCCCTCGACGACGAAGCCGACCTCCTCGTACATCCAGCGGTTGAACGCGCGGATGTTGGCGTAGAGCGCCTCGATATTGTCGACGAACTCGTACTCGATGTCGTGCGCCGCGGCGGGGAACATCAACGCCTTGTCGATGCCCTGCTCGTCCATCAACGCGAGGCGGAGGTCGCGGTTCCCGAACGCCTCCGACTTGTTGCGGAAGCCCGCGATGAACTCCTTGCGCTCCTCGTCGCTGAGCCCCTTCAGCGGGTTGAGCCGGTTCAGCAGCATGCCGGGGATCACGCCGAGCTCGGGCTCGCCCTCTTCCTTCGGAACCGTGCCGCGACCGGTACCGATGTTGGTGGTGTCGCCGAGCATCTTCTCGAGCTCTTCCTTCGAGAACGTCACCTGCGCGCTGTGGAACTTCGACGGCTCGCCCGCGAAGAGCTGCATCCGACTGCCGTCGGGCGCGGTCACGTAGCGGATCGCGAGATCCTGCTTCGACGGGTCGATGTAGCGCTCGAAGCAGTCGAGCGGCTCGTTGAAGTGGTTGTCGGCGTCGTTGATCGGATAGGGCAGCGTGTTCTCGGGCATGCGACGCTCCTCCATTCTGGGTCGCTCGACTGCTCGCCGGGATACCCGGCTCGCGGACGTTTCGCTCCTCGCGCGATCTGGTTAGCCTTCGAAACACTAACTGCTGTCAAGAGGGTCACGCGCCGTGGTGGGGACACCCCAACAACCCGATATCGAGGAGCTGGGTCGCCTCATCGACGCCGACGAGATCGACACCGTGGTCGTCGCATTTCCCGACCTCCAGGGTCGCTTGATGGGCAAGCGCGTCACCGGGCGCTTCTTCCGCGGTCACGTGTTGGAGCATGGCATCGATGCCTGCAGCTACTTGCTCGCGGTCGACGTCGACATGACACCGCTCCCCGATTATCGGTTCGCGAGCTGGGAGACGGGCTACGGCGACGTGGTGTGCCGTCCCGATCTCGCGACGCTCCGGCTGCTGCCGTGGTTGGAGAAGACCGCCCTGGTCCTCTGCGACCTCTTCGACGAGACCACGGGCGAGCCCGTCGACGTCGCGCCGCGCCAGATCTTGCGTCGTCAGATCGCCCGCGCCCAGGAGGCCGGCTACACGATCAAGTGTGGCTCGGAGCTCGAGTTCATCCTGTTCCGTGACACCTACGAGGAAGCCGCCGCGAAGGGATACGCAGGCCTCACCCCGCACAGCTCGTACATCGAGGACTACCACGTGTTACAGACCACCCGCGACGAGTACCTCATCCGTGCGATCCGCAACGGCGTCGACAACGCGGGTATCCGGGTCGAGTTCTCCAAGGGTGAAGCCGGCCTCGGCCAGCACGAGATCAACCTCATGTACGCCGAAGCGCTGGAGATGGCCGACCGTCACGCGATCTACAAGAACGCGGCGAAGGAGATCGCCGGACTCAACGGCCGCTCGCTCACTTTCATGGCGAAGTACGACATGGACGCGCCCGGGTCGTCGTGTCACATCCACTCGAGCGTGTGGGATGCGACCGGCGACACTGCGTTGATGCACGATCCCGCCGCGCTCGATCACATGTCCGACGTGTTCCGCGGTTGGCTCGGTGGGTCGCTCGCGCTCAGCGGCGAGTTGGCGTGGCTCTACGCGCCCACGGTGAATTCCTACAAGCGCTACCAGCCCGAGTCGTGGGCGCCCACCGCGATCGCGTGGGGTCGCGACAACCGCACCTGCGGCTTCCGCGTGGTCGGCGACAGTGCGACGAGTCATCGCATGGAGAACCGCATACCGGGCGCCGACTGCAACCCGTACCTGGCCTTCGCGGCCACGATCGCCGCAGGGCTCTACGGCATCGAGCACGGCATCGAGCCGCCCGAACGATTCGACGGCAACGCGTACGAAGCGCACGAAGTTCCGCGCGTCCCGCACAGCATCGTCGACGCGATCGCGGAACTGGAACACAGCGAAGCGGCCGTGGCGGCCTTCGGACCCGACGTGCATGAACATCTGGTCAACACGGCGCAGCAGGAATGGCTCGCGTTCGGCGGTGTCGTCACCGACTGGGAACGTCGCCGCTGCTTCGAGCAATTCTGAAGGGGGTCTGCTTGGCCGGCTGCGAGAGGTTGCGTGACCGCGTTGCGGTCGTCACCGGTGCCGGGAGCGGGATCGGACTCGCCACGGTTCGGAGGCTCGCCGACGAGGGTGCACGCGTGGTGGCGATCGATATCGACGAACCCGCCGGCGCGGCGGCCGCGGCGGAGGTCGACGGATTGTTCATCCGTGCCGACGTCGCGTCGGAAGACGATGTCGAGGCTGCGTTCCGCGGGGCGCACGAAGCGTTCGGTTCGATCGACGTGTCGTTCCACAACGCCGGTATCTCGCCGCCCGACGACGATTCGATCCTGACCACGTCGACGGAGATGTGGCAACACGTGCAGGACGTCAACCTGCGGTCGGTCTACCTCTGCTGCAAACACGTCATCCCGTACATGCAGCGTCAGGGACGGGGCTCGATCATCAACACAGCGTCGTTCGTCGCGGTCGTGGGTTCCGCGACGTCACAGGTCTCCTACACCGCATCGAAGGGCGGTGTGCTCGCGATGAGCCGGGAGCTCGGCGTGCAGTTCGCGCGTGACGGCATTCGCGTGAACGCACTCTGCCCGGGTCCGGTGCGCACCCCGATGCTCGACGAGCTGTTCGCGAGCGATCCCGAGCGAGCCGCGCGCCGGCTGGTGCACATCCCGACCGGTCGGTTCGCCGAACCCGAGGAGATCGCCGCCGCCGCCGCGTTCCTCGCCAGCGACGACGCATCGTTTGTCACCGCGTCGACGTTCCTGGTCGACGGCGGCATCTCGGCTGCGTACGTCACGCCCGAGTGACGGAGGCGACGCGTCGTCGTATCATCACGCGGGCACGAGCGATGACGGGAGGCCACGATGGGCGGTGACGACGGGACCGACCACGAGCGGACGCCTGAAGAGATCGAGCGGGACGAGGTCGCCCAGGGTTACAAGCGGCCCTTTGAGCCTCCGTCCCCGCCGCCTCCGTTTACGATCCCGAAGCCACCTCCTCCACCGAAGTATCCGGAACCCCCACCCTCACCCAAGAATCCGGATCCGGATCTCACGAAGCACGCGACCGACCAGGGGTACAAGCCCGAGTGGATTCCGCCCACTCCTCCCGCGGGGTCGCAGCCGTCACCTGCGCCCACCCCGAAGCCGCGCGGCATGTTCTTCCGCGGCAAGAAGAACTGGTGGCGTGCGCTCCTGGTGGGCGGCGGCGTGGTCGCGGGGATCGTCGTCATCCTGACGTTCGCGGGCGGCGGGAGCGACGAGAACGACGACAAGAAGTCGGCGAGCCCACCCGGGACCGCAGAAAACACCGCGCCCACGACCGCTGCACCGACCTCCGCCGCGCCGAGCGGCGGGGACCTCGCGTCGGCCTCGCTCCCGACGTCGATCGCCTTCGTCGCGACCAAGACTGCTGAGCCGGTGCCGCCACCCGCACCGATCCAGCCCGCGAGATCGCCGTTCCGCAGCACGCTCACGACCGCGTCGTCATGCCCGGGTGGGAAGTGCAGCTACACCACCAAGATGAACCTGGGCAGCGCGACCGTGGTGGGCGCGATTCCCGACGTGGCGTGGACCCGGAACGGCGCCATGTGGCACCTCGACAGCGTTGGCAACTACCAGTCGTCGAACACCGGGGGGCTCCAGTGCGTGTACCACACCGCGCAAACGTGGGACCTCACCGTCACCAAGGCGCAGAAGAGCGGCAGCACGTCGGTCGCGACCGACTGGCAAGGCACGCTGCACTGGGAGGTGCGTCTCGACGAAGGACTCTCGGCGGCCGCGATCGCGGAGAAGTACTGCCCGCCCTACCAGAACGTCACCGACTGGAGCGTGGTCGCGAGCACGAATCCCGCGTCACTCCCAGCGGGCTGAAGGATCGACGACTTCGTGAGCCGAGTGATCGTGGTACTGGCGATTCCGGGTATTGCGATGATGTCGGGTTACTTCGACGGTCCGGTCGATCCCGACGGTTCGCTGCTCGAGCGCGGCGTGTCCGAGGTTTCACGGTGTGGGCAATCGACCGACCCGGCTATGTTCGTCGGGCGCGTCCGCGCTCGCGCCACGGCTCGATATCTTCGGGCAGGCGGATCTCGTGCGCGGCGCGCTCGATGTGTTCGCGGCCGAGCATGACATCGGCGCGGGCTTCTTCGTCGCCGCGCATTCGTACGGGCTGAAGCTCTCGCTCGTGATGGCTGCCAACGCGCGCGGCCGTCGGTTGCTCGGCATCGACGGGTCGGGACCGGCCTCCGGTACGCCATCGATCCCCGGCATCCAGAGTGCCGGGGCCCCGGCATCGCCGGGGCTCACGGTGGGACGAGTTGGCGGGCGTCGGATGGTCCGAACGCTCGCCATCCGTAGTAGGTCTTGAGCCGGTGGTGGTGCCGGCAGATCCGCCAAGTGTTCTCTTGGTTGGTGGGACCGTGTTCTTCGACGGGCATGATGTGGTCGATCTCGAGGCGTTGTTGGTTGTCGCAACCGTCGACGCCGCACACCGTGTAGGTGGCTTCGAGCCAGCGGCGCAGCTTGGCGGGAATTGTGCGCTTCGGTGACGAGATCGTGGTGACGTCGGTGCCCTCACGGGCGAGCACGGTGACGCGTGCATCGTCGAGGAGCCCGCGGGCGACGGTGACGGGGATGGGGCCGATGCCGGCGAGCTCGCAGCGTTCGCCCGGCTCGACGTAGCCGCGGACGAGGGCGGCATGGTCGGCGTAAAGGCGGACCTCGATCGGCTTCGACAGCGTGTTCCCGGTGGCCAACGCGACGAGTGCGTCGGCGACGTACGCCGGCCGGGGTTCGACCCGTCCCGCGGCGCGCGCGGCGCGGAAGATCTCGTCGGTCTTGATCGACAACGCCGACGCCACCCGGGCGCCGTCGTCGGGTGCCAACCGAACGTCCATGCGGTACGCGCCGTCGCGATCGGTCCAGGTGCGCAGGGCCCGGGTCTCGTGCAAGCGCCGCGCGGCGGCCTGATCGTCGACGGCGCGCACCGAGACGTCCCGGCACTGGTCGCGCAGTCCCTTGAACGATGACGAGGACCGCGCCGTGGCCAACAACCGGGCTTCCGCGTCCGGGTCCAGCGTGGCGGTCGCCGCGATCTCGACAGCCTGTGCTTCGGAGAGCTCCCCGGCCCGGAACGCCGCCGCGGTCGTCGGCAACGCCTCCAACTCGCGTGCGGTCTGCATGGACCGGGTCGCGGCACCCACGCTCACCCCCGTCGACGCCGCCAACCAGTGCGCGGCGCTGCGATGCCCCTCCCGCTTCCACGACAGCGCGCTCTCGACCCGCCGGGCCGCGAGCCCGCGGCCCGCCACCGACAACCGCTCGCAGCGCGTGAACAGGTCCACCAGCTTCTTCGCGCCCGACGCGTCGAGGGTCCCCGGCTCGAGCTCGGCCACCACCCCTTCCAGAGCTGCCACCGCCGAACGAACTCGCTCGAACACACTCGCCACGACGCTCACCTCCCCGAACCATCCGGCCCGCCGGTCGCGAGCCTGGGGAAGCACCCCCATACTACCGAACACCTGTTCGGTGTCAACCCCCTCTTTCGCGGACCCTCCGGGGAATCGGCGGCGAGGCATGATTGCCGCGTGCATCCTCTTGCCATTACCGACCCGGAACGCATCCCCGCGGCGCGCTACTACGCGCCCGAGTTCTTCGAGGCCGAGTGCGAGCACCTGTGGCCGCACGTGTGGCAGATGGCGTGCCGGCTCGAGGAGATTCCCGACGACGGCGACTTCGTGGAGTACCGCATCCTCGACCAGTCGATCATCGTGGTGCGCGTCGACAACGACACGATCAAGGCCTACTTCAACGCGTGCCGTCATCGTGGGACGAAACTGGTCGACGACCGGGGTAACTGTGAAGGCGGCGGGATTATCTGCCCGTTCCACGGTTGGTGCTGGAACCTCGACGGTTCGAACTCGTTCGTGTACGAGCCCGAGCTCTTCTCGGAGGCGGCGCGTAATCCCGACGACTTGCGGCTCGTCGAGTGCCAGGTCGATACGTGGGCGGGTTGCGTGTTCGTCAACATGGACCCCGACGCGCCGCCGCTGCACGCGTCGCTGGGATCGCTGCCCGCATTGCTCGATCCGCTCAACGTCGGCGAGATGCGCACCACGTGGTGGCAATCGACGGTGCTTCCCGCGAACTGGAAGCTCGCGATGGAAGCGTTCTTCGAGGGCTACCACGTGATGCAGACGCATCCCCAGCTGATGACGCGGCGAGGTGGTGGCGCGAACCGTCCGGATGAGGACTTCATCGAGTTGCAGATCGAGGGCATGATCACGCTCGGCACGGGGATGGGCGACGGCATGATCCTGCCGAAAGACATCGAAGTCGCGCGCAGCCTCCGTGGTCTCGAGCTGCCGGACGATCGTGGGGCTGCGATGCGTGACTGGCACTTCACGCTCAACGACACCACCACACGCACGTCTCGCGAGGCCGGCATCAACATGCCCGACCTCAACTCGACACACCCGGGCAACGCGGTGTTCTTCGCGTTCCCGCACTTCTTCCTGCTTCCGATGTACGGCAACGCGACGCTGTACCGGTGCCGTCCGCTCACACCGGAGACGTGTCTCTACGAGCTGTGGTCCACCACGTTGTTCCCGGCCGACGACCGGCCGCCGCCGGTTCGGACGACGCCGGTGCCGATCGCGCACGACGATCCGTGGTGGCCGGAGATCCCCGGCCAGGACTTCTCGAACATCCCGAGGCAGCAGGTGGGTCTCCACGCCCAGGGCTTCGAGTTCATGCGGCTCTCCCGGAGCGTGGAGGGGCTGATCAGCAACACGCATCGCCTCATCGACGGCTACCTCGCCGGGCTTCCCCTCGACCGGCTGGCCGCCGCCACCGAGCACGTGTGCACCGGCATCGACGTGCCGATCTACGACCTCGGGTTCTGACGCGATTCAGGTGATGCCGTGGGCGATGCCCTCGCCCCAGGCATGGAGGCGCGCCCAGAACTGCTCACGCGTGCTCGCGAAGTTGTGCATGTGCGACATGCGCGGGCACACGAACACGGTGATATCGGGCGACTGCTCGTATGCCCGCGGCTCCGAGTGCGGGTCGGGGCACACGTCGCGCTCACCCACGCCCACGAACACCGGCACTCTGATGGCGGCGGCTTCGGTGGCGACGCAACCGGGTTCGAGCATCTGGACGGCGCAGGGCGGCATCGTCGCCGAGCCCCACACCGGCACGCGTCCGCCTCGTGTGGGGTAGTCGCGCATGTCCTCGGCCACCATGTCGGGCGGCTCGTCGTCGTAATGGAAACCCCACGTGGTGATGGGGAGACCGTCGGCGCGCGGCGCGAAGACGTCGTCGCCGACTTCCGTGTCGGGAGGGAACACGAGCGCCGTCTGGAGCGCGCTGAACCCGAGCACCCCGATGCCGGCGTATGTGCCGAGTAAGCCTTGCTGGACGATCGTGAAGCAACCGCCCATCGACTGGCCGATGCCGAGGAGCACCGCGTCGCCAACCGGCGGGTACCCGTCGGTGAGAGTCCCGTCGGCAAGGGCCGCGCCAACGTGCGCGACGGTCGCCGCGTTGGCGGCAGCGACCACGCCGAACGTGAGCCTTTCGGGGTCGGACGGCGCGCTGCTCTCGCCCACGTCGAGGTGGTCGCAGCTCACGAAGATCCAGCCGCGGCGCGCGTGCCAGCCCGCCTGACCACCGACTGGCCCACCGTCCGAACCGTCCGGCATGGCGAACGTGAAGTACTGGCGGCTGTACCCACCGCCCGGAAACCCGAAGCACACGACGGGCGGTGTGCCGATCGTCGCGGGATCGGGAAGCGTGACCGTGGCTCTCGTGTGCAGCGGTTCGCCGAGACCGGCCGCTTCGGTGACGTCGACGGTGACATCGATTGATCTGCTCATGCCGCCATCATCCCGCCACGGCGTTGCGCCGCGCCATCCCGCGGTACTAGATGAAGGGGATGAACGAAGAGCCTCGTGACATCTCGGTGGCGTTGACCTACGACATGCGCGCCCCCGACTTCGGTGCGCCCACCGTCGACCTGTACCGAGCGGCCGTCGAGCAGTGCGCGTGGGCCGACCGCATCGGCTTCGACGCGGTGAGCCTCCTCGAGCACCACGCGTCGGTCGACGGCTACCTCCCGTCGCCGATCGTGCTCGGGAGCGCGGTCGCCGCTGTCACCGAACGCATGCTGATCCGCATGAGCGTCGTCCTCCTCCCGCTGTACCACCCGATCCGCCTCGCCGAAGACCTCGCGGTGCTCGACCTCATCGCCGAAGGGCGGTTGCGCGTGACGGTGGGCGCGGGGTACCGCCCCGAGGAGTACGAGCAGTTCGACCTGAACATCAAGCGCCGGCCGTCGCTCATGGAAGAGGGCGTCGAGGTGCTCAAGCAGGCGTGGACGGGCGAGCCCTTCGTTTGGCGTGGCCGCACGGTGCGTATCCTGCCGCGGCCGGTGCAGGCTCCGAGACCGGCAATCGCGATGGGCGGGTCGTCACCCGCGAGCGCGAAGCGCGCCGCGCGTATCGCCGACGACTTCCAACCGGCGGTCCCGAAGCTCTACGGCATCTACCTCGAAGAGCTCGCCGCGCTCGGCAAGCCTGCGCCGGAACCGCGACGTGGTGGTGCCGGAGGTGGAGGTGGTGGCGGGATGTTCTTCCACATCGCCGAGGACACCGACCGCGCGTGGGCCCAGATCGCGCCGCACGCGATGCACGAGACCAACGACTACGCCGCGTGGGCAGCGGGGATGCGCGGCTCGCCCTACAAGTCGTTCGCCGATGCCGAGGAGCTGAGGGAGAGCGGGATGTACGAGATCGTCACCCCCGCCGATGCCGTCGACATCATCCGCGCGCGCGGTGGTGTGAGTTTCAAGCCGCTCATGGGCGGGCTCGACCCGGACATCGGGTGGGAGTCGCTGCACCTGTTCGAGTCGAAGGTCCTGCCGCGGCTGCGCGAGTCAGGTGTGTCGTGAGCGCCCGATCATGACTGGCGGTGTGCGGTGGATGTTCCACGCCACCGCGATGGGGGCCAGTTACGACGCGATCCTCGAGCCGCTGGCGCGGCTGTTCGGCTGCCGCGTCCTTCACGACAATGCGGTGCCGACGCCAGGGATCGAGCGACGCGGCGGCATGACGTGGATCGCCGACAACTCGATCGAGATCGGTCAACCGCTCGGCGAGGCGTCGCCGGTGCAGCGCTTCCTCGAGCGGTTCGGCGGCGGGATGCACTCGGTGGCCGTGCAGGTCGCCGATCTCGACGTTGCGCTCGCGCACGCCGAGCGGGCCGGGGTGCGCGTGGCGTCGCGCATCGACGAGGGGCTCGCGTTCACGCGGCCGGGTGACACCGCCGGCCTGCTGGTCGAGTGGTTCAGCAAGCGCCAGCACGACGATCCGCGCTGGGGCGCGCCAGAACCCACCTTTCTACGGGAACCCGTCGTGCGACCGACGCACGTCGCGTACGTCGGTGCGATCGTCGACGACCCGGTCGGCGCCGCGCAGCGATTCGGCGTGGTGCTCGACACCTCGGTCTCCGTCGTTGCCGCCGATGGACCCGCTGAACGATCGGCCGATAGCCCGCACGCGGTGGTTGCGCTCGGCGACTGCGTGCTCGCGCTGTACCCCATCCCGTCGACCGCGCAGGAGAGCGAACGCATCTGGGGCGGCGTATACGACCGCGCGCGGTGTCTCGCACTCGGGCTCGCGGTGGACGACCTCGGCGTGGCGGAGCGCGCGCTGCGCGACGCCGGCGTCGCCGTCCACTACCGCACGAGCGACGGTTCCGTCGTGATCGACCCCGGCGCGCTCCCGTTCCCCGTGGTGCTGACCAACCGCTTGCTCCCCGGCGACCCGCGCCTCCCCTGATCGAACCTGCGTCAGCAACTGTCGCTATACGACCTCTGCTGACGCAAGTTGGGGCGGTCGAAGCTAGCGACGGGGGCGGTCGAGCACTGACGCCCAGAGCAAGCGCTCGCGCTGCGCATGCCGGAGCAGGTAGCGCAGCACGCGTTCGTCCGCAATCGTGCCGGCGC
>JBBDHW010000047.1:53431-54663 GCA_040880805.1 Acidimicrobiia bacterium
GCGAACCGCGCCCCGTCGAGCGCGTCGCCACCGAACGTCGCGATGCGGTCGGCCCGATCGAGCTCGTCGACCTCCGCGCCGATCTGGTCGTAGGCGCGTAGGTAATGGACCAGGATCTGGAGACTCCGCGTGTTCTCGCGTAGCTCGGGATCGTCGATGCCGCGCGTCGCGGCGCGGATGCCGTCGAGCAGGTGCTCGTAGTACGGCGTGCGGGCCGTGTCCGCCGGCTCGGGTAGTTCGGCCGACTCGACGATTCCGAGAAGGTCCGACAGTCGTTCCGCGAGACCCAGCACGTAACGCTCGGTCACGAGCAGGTAGGGCGCCCATCCGCGCGCGCCGCCACCGCGGCTCACGGCGAGCGACGTTGTCACCGCGCATCGGTAGTCGACGGCAGCGCGGTAGTAGCGGATCCGCTCGTGGTCGACCGCGATTCCCGTCGCGTGGCTGTAGCGATCCTGGAGCTCCGTGAGGTCCGCACCGGGCATCCGCATGTCGAGCCACGCCCAGTCGTCCATCGGGTCGCCGATGTGCGCGAACTCCCAGTCGACGATGCCGGTGACCCTCCCGTGCTCGAAGACGAAGTTGCCCGGACCCGTGTCGCCCTGGACGAGCACGGTGCGCTCGACGGCATCCGGCGCGTGCGCGTGCAACCACGCACCGCCGTAGCGCACGAGAGGATCGAGGTCGGCGACGTGGTCGTCGGCGAGCCGCGCCCACATCTCGAGGTCGAGCCGCGCGTGGTCCTCCGCGCCGCGCGGTCGGCGGAAGCCGTCGAGCGTCAACGTGTCGACATCGAGGCTGTGGAGTGCTGCCAACGCGTCGATGAACGAGCGCATCGTCTCGCCGCGCGTGCGTTCGTCGAGGTCGGTGAAGTCGCCGCTTCCCGGAACGCGTTCCATCAGGAGCGCGGCGCCGTCGGGAGCGAGGCCGACGACGCGCGGAGCCGGAACGTCGGTGTGCTCGAGCGCGCGGTACACCACGGCTTCCTTCGTCGGTGAGATCTCGGTGCCGGCGAACGATCCTCCGCCTTCGCACCGCAACACGAGTGGCACGACGACGCCATCGGCGCGCTCCACGTCGACGAAGTAGGCCTCACGTGACCCGCCGGCCGGAGGGCGGCTCAGCGCGGTGATCCGGCCGCCTGCGGTTTCCTCCACCCACGCGCGCAGTGTGTCGTCCATGGGGCTACCGATCGGAGAAGCGGTGGACCGCCGTCAGCCGGTCCACCGCTT
>JBBDHW010000047.1:54673-86558 GCA_040880805.1 Acidimicrobiia bacterium
CCCCCCCCCCCCCCCCCGCTTCTCGTCACTCGTCGTCGTTCGTTCCGGGCGATCGCCTAGGGCGTGCAGGTCGTCTTCATGCCGTTCGGCGCATTGAGCTTGTGGTTCTTGAGCCGCATGAAGAACCAGCAAGCGTTGTGCACGTGGTCCTCGCCTTCGGTGAAGGTGATGGGGTTCGGCGCGAGCCCACCGAGCGTCTCGCCCTTGAAGGTGTACAGCCCGGTCTTCACCGCCGCCGCCGAGGGCGTGGTGCCGGACGGAATGGCCGACGCCGCCTGTCCGAACGCCAACGCTGCCGTCCAGATCACGGTCGCAGGCTGCTTGCTGTCGCCCTTGAGCACGGCGGGCGCGTACTTGTTCATCGCCGAGTGGAACGCCTTGAGGGACGCGGTCTGCTCGGAGTTCAGTCCCTTCGTGACCGTGAACGGGAACGAGTACACCGCGGCGATGGCTTCTTTGATGTTGGGGTCCTTCAACCACGCCGTCTGCGAGATCTGACCGTCACCCGAGGTGTACTTCGGGAAGTAGTTCTGGCGGCCGCAGTCGCGTGCCATGTTCTGCAGCAACGGCGCTCCCTCGATGCCGACGTCGGTGGTGTTGGACTGCTTGAACGTGAGACATGCCGCGGTGTAGTCGGGCTGGGTGTTCGTCGTGCCGACCCCTTCGGTGTACTGCACGCCGAACTGGCTGGCCAATGCCTTGAAGATCGGTGCCGCCGCCGCCGCCGCCGGGATGTCGGAGGCGTAGGTGATGCCGAAGCTCTTGCCGCCCTGGTCGGCGACGAGCTTGATCTGGGCCTTGAGCCCTTCGCTGATCGCGGTGGTCGTGACGCAGAAGAAGTTCTCGGAAGCGATGGCATCGATCGAGTAGCAACCGCCACCGATGATCGGGACGCCGGCATCAGTCGCGATCGACAGGACCTGCACGAGGTTCGACGTGGTTGCCTCGCCCACGATGGCGATCACGCCGTCGTCGATCAGGCCCTTCGTCAACGCCGACGCCTTGGCCGGGTCGTTGCCGTCGTCGACGGTCTTGACCACGACTTTCATGCCGTTGATGCCGCCTTGGGCGTTCACCATCTTCGCCCAGGCGTTGAGCGTCTGACGGGCGTAGGTGTTCTTGGAGCCCGGCGTGCTCGGGTTCGTCTCGGTCACGACCTGGCCGATCAGCAACTTCCCGCCACTTGCGCCGCGCTTTGCCGCGACCGCCGGCGACATCGCTGCGAGCACCATCAGGACCGCCAGCGGCGCGGCGAGCTTGAGCGTACGAGTGTGAAGTCGCATGTCCCCCCTCTGTCTGTGGTTCGGTCCTGCCCGCAACGTTACGAGCAACGAATAGTACGAAGTAAAGCACGATCGGGTCTTGCTCGTCCCGTCACCCAGCGCGAAGCAGCCATCAGCGCGTTTCGGCCGCTTCGCCGGTGTAGAGCTCGAACACCCGCTCCTCGTCGAGGTCGGCGGTCGGGCCGGAGTAGACGATCCTCCCCTGGTGGAGCAGGTACACCATGCTCGCCATCGCGAGGGCCCGGGTGATGTACTGCTCCACGATCAGCAGCGAGACGCCTTCGCCGGCGATCCGCTCGATGAACTCGAAGATGGCGTTGACGACGAGCGGCGCCAGCCCCAGCGATGCCTCGTCGACGAGGACGAGCCTCGGGTTCGCGACGTACGCACGAACGAGGGCGAGCATCTGTTGCTCACCGCCGCTGAGCGTGCCCGCGATCTGGCTCCTCCGGTCGCCGAGCACCGGGAAGGTGTCGACCGCCCGTTCGTAGGCCTCACGCTGGCGGCCCTTCGGCACGTAGAGCGCGAGATTCTCGCGCACGGTGAGTGACGGGAAGATGCCGCGCCCTTCCGGGATGAGGCACAGGCCACGCCGCGAGCGCTGGTACGGGCTGAGCCGGGTGATGTCGTCACCTCCGAGCTCGATCGTGCCCTGCTGGGGGCGGGCCAGCCCGGACGCCATGCGCAACGTGGTCGTCTTGCCCGCGCCGTTCGGGCCGAGCAGCGCGACCACCGACGAGTCGGGCACCGAGATCGACACGTCACGGAGCACGACCGTGTCGCCGTAGCCGCCGGTGAGGTTCTTGATCTCGAGCATGTCGCTCCGCTTCGTTGGTCGCTCGACTGCGAGCCGGGATACCCGGCTCGCGGCCGTTTCGTTCCGCTTCCTGATTCTCAGGCCGGGTCAGCGACGACCGCGGCCTCGATCCCGATCTCGTCCGACCCGAGATACGCCGCTTGGACGATCTCGCTGTCGCGCACCTCCTCCGGCGTTCCCGAGAAGATCACTCGGCCGAAGTCCATCACGTAGATGTACTCGCAGACGTCCATTACGAGCGCCATGTCGTGCTCGACCAGCAGCAAGCCGGTACCGCGCTCCGACACGACGTGGCGGAGCACCTCACCGAAGCGCTCCGTCTCGGCCTGATCGAGGCCCGAGGACGGCTCGTCGAGGAGGATCACGTCGAAGACGCCGGCGAGTGCCCGCGCGAGCTCGACGAGACGCCGCTCACCCGACGTGAGCTGCGCAGCCTGACGCGCGCGCAGTGCCGTGACACCCGTGAGCGCCATTGCCGAATCGGCTGATTCGCGGATCGTCTTGCGCTGCCCGGGCGCGGCAGCGAGCTGCCCGAGCATGCTGCGGCCGCCCATCGCCGCTTCACGTCCGAGTGCCACGTTCTCGTCTACCGAGAGCGAGTTCCAGAGCTCCGCTCGTTGGAACGTGCGCCCCAGACCACGCCGCGCGCGCGCCGCCGATGTGCTGCGGGTGACGTTCGTGCCGTGGATCAAGACTCGGCCTTGGTTCGTCCGTACCAGGCCGCATGCCGCGTTGAAGCTGGTGGTCTTGCCGGCACCGTTGGGGCCGATGAGCCCGGTGACCCGCCCAACCGGTGCTTCGAGGTTCAGCGAGTCGACTGCGACGAGGCCTCCGAAACGGACGGTGATCTCGACCAGCTCGAGTCCGCGCGGCGCGTCTCCCGCGACCTCACCGTCGCCGTCGCCGCCGCTCGCGTTCGCGCTGACCGTGGCGGGCACCACGACCGGAGTGAGAACCAAGGGCTCTGCCGGCTCGATGACCGCGGGCTCCGGGAGCGCCGTGGGCTCGACGGCGCGCCGCCGGCCGCCGAGGCGGTCGAGGAGGGTGCGCAGCCACAGGGGCATACTCGGCGGCCTGGTTGCCCGCAGACCCACCAAGACCACTGCGAGCCCGAAGAAGATTTGGATGTAGGCCTGGATGTTCTCGATGTTGATGTAGCTCGGGATCACCACGAACGACGCGGCCGCAGCGACCGCGTACCACGGCGCACCGCCGAACGAGAGCACCACGACCGCGATGATGGTGAGCGAGCTGAACGCCGGGAAGGTCGCACCGTTCACCGCGCCGAGGAAACCGGCGTACAAGGCCCCGAAGATCCCAGCGAGGAACGAGGAGATGCAGAACACGAGCACGCGCGTCACGTTGGTGGTCGCGCCTTCAGTGTCGAGCGCGAGTGGTGAGTCGCGGAGGCCCAGTAGCAGACGACCCAGACGCCCGCGCACGACTCCCACCACGAGGATGGAACAAATCACCGCGGCCGCGAGCGCGACGTAGTAATAGTCGCGATCGGACGTTGCGAAGCTCGGTCTTGGCGCGTGCAGCCCGTCAGCAGTAGCGCCGAACATGATGTCCTGCAGGTACAGCATGTTCGCGAGGAGGATGCCGAAGCCCAAGGTGGCGAGCGCCAGGAACAATCCTGAGAGCCGGATTGCCGGGACCGAGATGATCAAACCCACGGGCACCGCGATCAGCCCGGCGAGCAGCAGCGCGAGGAGCCATGGCACACCGTGATCGGTGGCGAGGTGGGCGAACGCGGCGGCGCCCACCGCCGCGAACGCGTACTGGCACAGTGATACCTGGCCAGACTCGCGCACGAGCAGGCCGAGCGAGAGGAACAGGATCACCGTGAGTATGCCGACGGTCCAGAACGACAGGTTGTTGCCGACGAGATTGGGCACGAACGCGAGGAAGGCCACGATGAGCACGCCGATGCCGATGCTCACCGAGGTGGGTGTGGTGTAGACGTTCCGCGGTGGCGGGGGTGGCGGGGTGCGGCGCTGCAGGAGCAAGCGCTTCGGCGTGACCAGCAACGCGATGAAGAGCACGATGAACGGGAGGCTCGCCGGTAGCCCGCCCAGCCATGTGATCGTGCCGACGTACTTGGTCGAGACCTGCGCCGCGATGCCGATCGCGATTCCTCCGAGATACGTGAGCGGGAGGTTGGAGAAGTAGCCGACCGCGGCGGCGCCGAACGCCTGCACGACGAGGAGGATGAGCAGCAGAGAGTTGACGCCAGTGTTCGGTGCGAGCAGCACACCCGACAACGCGGCGAAGACGGTGCCGATGATCCACGACCACCGGCGAATCGCGATCGGGTTGGTGCCGGTGACGTTGACGAGGTCGGGATTGTCGACCACGGCCCGCATTGCGACGCCCAGACGAGAATACCGGAAGAACAGGAAGAGGATGATCGTCGCGAGCAGCGCGATCGCCATCGTGATCGCCTGGTCGTACCCGACGTTCGTGTCGGCGACCGTGAACGTCTCGGTCGAGAGGTAGGAGGGAAACTGGAGTGCCCCGAAGCTGATGTCGCCCCAACTGCTCGACCAAAGCGTGAGTGCGCCCGAGATGCCGAGCGCGAGGCCGACCATGCCGACGATCTGGAATTCGGTGCTGACCCGGGCGAGCATGCGGGTGAGTAGTTCGAGCACCAACCCCATGAGTGGGCCGAGGACCAGCACCGACACGACGGCGGCGATCCGCCAATCGATGCCGTGCCGTTGCCACATCCAGTAGAAGACGAACGCGGCGACGGCCGCGATCGCGCCGTACGCGAAGTTGAAGACACCGGAGGTCTTGTACGTGAGCACCAGCCCGGTGCCAGCGAGGCCGTAAATGGAGCCGAGGGTCAGGCCGATGACAACGAACGGAAGAAACTCGGTCACGCTGTCGAAACCCCCCGTTTCGTCGGCCGTAGAACGCGCCGGGCGCGAAGGTAGCCCAGTACGAAGTTGTGCGGGAGGGGGCCACAGGGCGCGTCGGCGTTCATACACGGTACAATGGATCGTGTCCGCTGCGCCAGTGCCGGGTTCCCTGGACCGCCGCGTCGCGGTCGTGACGGGGGGCGGCCGGGGGATCGGGCGAGCACACTGCCTGCTGCTCGCGGCGCGCGGCGCGCGTGTCGTCGTGTGTGACGTCGGCGCCGGGCTCGACGGGAGCGGTCACGACCGGTCCGTCGCCGACGCCGTCGTGTCGGAGATCCGCGCCGAGGGTGGCGACGCGGTCGCCGACCACAGCGACATCTCAACCTTCGACGGCGCGGCGCGACCCGTGGCGCGCGCGGTGCAGACGTACGGCAGGATCGACATCGTCGTGAACAACGCGGGCATCGCCGCCGGGGGTGGAGATGCCGGGGGTGGAGATGCCGGGGGTGGAGATGCCCGGGGTGGAGATGCCGGCGCGCCGATCGAGACGATCACCGAGGACGAGCTCGACGAGGTGTTCGCGGTGAACTTCACCGGCACCATCGGCACGACGCGCGCGGCATGGCCGTATCTCCGAGCGCAGGGCTGGGGTCGCATCGTGAACACGGTCTCCGAGGTCGCGCTCGACACCCGAATTCCCGGGGGAGGTGGTGTCGGGTACGGCGCCGCCAAAGCCGCGGTGTGGTCCGCAACGTTGTCACTCGCCCAACAGGGCGCGCAGCACGGGATCACCGTCAACGCGGTGTCGCCGGGTGCGTCCACGCGCATGAACGAGGAGATGTTCCGGTACACGCCCCCGCCCGCAGGGCTCGACCTCGACCCGGTACACGTCGCGCGGGTCGTGGCCTGGCTTGTCAGTGACGACGCGGCCGACGTTACCGGGCGGATCGTGCACGTCACCGGCGGCCAGCATCGCGAGTACACGACTCGGCGTCACCGCGACACCGAGCTGGTGCAGCGCATCGACCGGGCTGTCGCCGACGCATCCCGGTAGGGTTCGACGGCCCGTCAGACAGGAGGTTGTGGTGGTCGCGATCGGCGACAACGAGTTGGTCGAGCGGTACCAGGGCGTACGGCTCGACCACACGAACAAGCACTTCTACCGTGGTCTGCTCGACCGGGAGCTCCGGCTGAGCCGCTGCGCCGACTGCGGTTGGTGGCACCACCGCCCGAAGCCGATCTGCCCGCGGTGCTGGTCGTCGAACGTGGAGGCCACTCCCGTCAGCGGCCGGGGCACGATCCACCTCGTGATCTTCCTCTACCAGGGCCCGCCCGCCGACGGCGTCGACTACACGGCGGGCCCGCACCCCGTGGTCACGGTGGAGCTCGAGGAGCAGGAGGGGCTGCGCTTCACGAGCACCGTCGTCGGCTCGCCGAACGACGACATCGTGATCGGCGCGCCGGTCGAGCTCGTGTGGATCGAGCGCGACGGCCGGCCGTTCCCGGTGTTTCGCCTCGCGACTGCGCCGACGTGATCGGCAACGCGAACCCCGCCAAGGACAAGGTCGCGTTCGCGAGCGCGGCAACGACCGGCTTCCGGCGCGACAGCGGCGACGTGACGCCGGCGTCGCTCGCCCTCGAAGCGTGCATCAGCGCGATCAAGGCCGCGGGCGTCAACGCGAACGACATCAACGGTCTGGTCGGCGCGAACCCGCAGTACATCCAGTCCGCGCTCGGCATCCCGCACCTCACCTACTGGAACGGTGCGGGCATCCCGTTCGTCTCCGCGATCGCGAATGCGATGAACGCGGTCTACACGGGCGCGGCCGACGTCGTCCTCGCGTACCACTCCGTGTACCGCAGCCCGATGTTCTCGCGCTCGGCTGTCAACGACCCGTTCCGGCGCATGGGCTTCGTCGGGATGGGCGGCGACGGGTTCGGGCCCGACAGCATCAGCGGTGCGGTGGGGTACACGGCGTGGGCGGGGCGCTACCTCTACGAGTACCACGCGTCACGCGACACCTTCGGCTACATCGCGATCAACGATCGCACGAACGCGGCGCGCAATCCGGCCGCGGCGTTGCGCGATCCGCTCACGATGGACGACTATCTCGCAGCACGGATGATCCGGTGGCCGCTCTGCCTGCTCGACATGGACGTGCCGGTCGATGGCGCCGACGCGTTCATCGTCACCACCGCGGAGCGTGCACGCGACATGGCGCTGCCGCCGGTCGTGATCCACGCATGCACGCAAGGGATGGTTGCCCAGAACGAGGAAGATCAGACGCCGAGCCTCCGCGAACACGGCCAGCACGTCGTCATCGACTCGTTGAAGCAGAAGAGCGACATCTGGATCGACGACATCGACGTGTACTTCCCGTACGACGGGTTCTCGTTCATCACGGTGAGCTGGATCGAGAACTCGGGGTGGTGTGGTCTGGGCGAAGCGCGCGACTGGATCGAGGACAACTGGGATGCCGACGCGGGGCGCATCGTGATCGACGGTCACATTCCCGTGAACCCGCACGGCGGCGCGCTGTCCGAGGGCGGTACGCAAGGCTCCGGCCATACCCGCGAGGCCATCCATCAGCTCCAGGGCCTTGCCGGTGACCGCCAGGTTCCGGGCGCGAGCAAGGCGCTGATCACCGCGGGAGGCTTCTTCTTCAACGCGCAGGGGTGCGTGCTACGCACCGAATAGGAGCGAAGAAGGCGAAACGGGGTACCCCCGATTCGCCTGAGCGACCCAGGATAGGGCCTCGAGATCGGGGGAGAGCATGATCGAAGGCTCGTACACAGGTTTCGACGTTGCGCTCCACGACCGCGGCGTGGCGGTCATCACGTTGAACCAACCGGAACGGCTCAACGCGATGACGTTCGGAATGCGTCGCGATCTGTGCGAGACGCTCGGCCTCGCCCAGCTCGACGACGGTGTGCGCGTCGTCGTGCTCACGGGAACCGGGCGCGGCTTCTGCGCGGGCATGTTCCTCGCCGGCGACGGCCGCGCCGAGGAGCCGACGTTGGTACCCGGCCGGCCCCCGGCACAGCACGAGCCTGTCAACCTGCAAGCGCAGCTCCGCCTGTTCTCCCAGGAGCTCACGCGCAGCATCCGGCGTCTCGACAAGCTCACGATCGCCGCGGTCAACGGCTTTGCGATCCAGATCGGGCTCTCGATGGCGCTCGCCTGCGACTACGTCCTCGCGGCCCGATCCGCTCGGCTGGGGAGCGCCACGCTGCGGATGGGTTACCAACCCGACGAGGGCGGGCATTGGCTCCTCGTTGAGCACCTCGGTGTCAAGCGCGCGCTCGACTTCGTCATGCGCTCCCGCATCGTCGATGCGGAGGAGGCGTACCGGCTCGGCCTCGTCTCCGAAGTCGTCGACGACGACGCGCTGCTCGAGCGTGCGATCGAGCTTGCTTCCGAGCTCGCGGCGGGACCGCAGGTCGCGATGCGTCTCTTGAAGCAGGCCGTCTACAACGCCGCGCACCTGCAGTTCGACCAGGCCGGGGACGACATCGCGCTGCGCACGGCGATCAGCGACTTCCACGTCGACGCGCGCGAGGGCGCGCCGGCCTGGCTGCGCCACGAAACGCCCGAGTTCAACCGCTGGTTGGACGAGACCACCGAGTAACGGGAGGAAGACGTTGGCGATCCACAACGAGATGGTCGTCGAGGTCGACGACCCCGGGACCTCGCGGGCGAGGCGTGCCGAAAACTCGGGGGTGCCACGGGCGGTCGAGAGCCGCAACCGGCGTCCGTCGAGGCTGAAGGTGTCGTGATACCAGCAGCCCGAAACAACGCCGCGCCTGACCCGGCGTAACCCGCAACCCGACCCGGGCCGTACGATGCACCTCATCCATGCACCACGACCATCGCGCCGGGCTACGACACCAACACCCCAAACGTTGCCTGACGCGGCATTAGCTTCTCGCCAATGCCGGACAGTTGGATTTCCGACGACATGCGAGCGGCGCTCGGTGGCGAGCACAGCGACCGGGTGTCTCTGCCGATCTCGGTGTCCGACATCCGCAAGTGGGCGCAAGCCGTGTACTACCCGGAGGCGCCGCCGCGCGAGTACTGGGACGAGGAGTACGCCGCGACCACCCCGGCGGGCGGGATCGTCGCGCCCGAGGAGTTCAACCCGTTCGCGTGGATGACGGCGGCCGGCCCGCCCGCGAGCGAGGCGCTCGGCCAGGGCGCGAGCACCACCGAACGGCGGCTGGGCATCGACCCGCCCGCGACGTCCAACATGCTGAACGGCGGCATGGAGGCCGAGTACACGGGCGTTTGCATGCGACCGGGCGACGTGATCCGTGCCGTGACCATTCTCAGCGATTACTCCGAACGCGAAGGACGCCTGGGGCTCATGCTCTTCACCACCACCGAACAACGCTGGACCAACCAGCGCGGCGAGCTGATCAAGACGCAGCGCGACGTGCTCATCCGGTACTGATGGCGATCGACATCACCGTCGGCCAGGAGCTGCCGCCGTACGCGCGCGAGGCGGGGTTCCCGGCATGGAACCGCTACGCCGCGGTGAACGACGAGTTCATCCCCATCCACATGGAGGATGCGGCGGGAACGGCCGCCGGCTACTCGGGTGCCTTCGGCATGGGCAACCTCCAGTGGGCGTACATGCACTGCTTGCTGCGCGAGTGGCTCGCGGGCACCGACGGCCGGATTGTGAAGGTCCAGTGCCAGTTCCGGCGCGCAAGCGAGCAGCACCACACCGTCACCGCGAGGGGCGTGGTCACCGGCGTGCGCATGGAGGACGGCGCGCAACTCGTCGACCTCCACATCTGGACCGAGATCGAGGACGGCACGAAGCTCGCCCCCGGCACCGCCACCGTCCGTTTTGGCTAGGCGAGCGGGTCGCCCGGGCACGTCTCCGTCGAGAAGGCGTAGTTGGCACCGAGGCAGTCGTCGGCGTTCGCGGTGACGACCGCGTCCGACGTGCGCGCGCAGCGCACGCCGACCGACGGCAGGTACGACTCCACCGCGTCGAGGTCGTCGACGACGAACGTGAGTTGGTAGAGCATGTCGGCGTACTGGTCGACGTGCTCGGCGACGGGTCCGCTTTCGGACAGCGGCGAGGCAAGTTCGAGCAGCAGGTGGCCGAGTTGGAGGAAGCTCGACCGCACGCCGCGCCCCTCGTCGACGCCGTCGTGCACCGGCACCGCCTGCCACAACTTCTCGAAGATGGCGCGCGTCGCCTCGATGTCGCGCACCCTCATCGTGGCGTAGCCGAGTCGGCGGATGCCGAGCGGATGCTCCGACCACCGCCGCGCGCGATCGTCCCAGTCGTCCTGGAGCCGCGGGTCGGTCCCTACCGCGGCGCTGTACGCACCGTCGGTATTGCGCGTGATCTGCACCATCAGGCCGCCCACCGATCGCGGTGACGGGTAGAAGTAGTAGATGTCGGGCGGCACGGCTTCCATGCGCCCGCCGCCGGGCAGGCCGATGTAGACGTCGTGGTCGAGCAGGTGCTGCGCGAACCCTTCGATGTCGTCGACCAGGCAGCCCAACGAGTGGAACCGCGATCCGTGCCGGAGGTAGAAGCGAGCGACGGGGTAGCGATCGTCGGGAGGCTGCTTCGGCGCCATCGATTCGATGCAGAGATCACTCACCGCCATCAACGCGGCGTACCGATCCTCGACCTCGGACCAGTTCGGCCCGTCGGGCGGCCACCACACGTCGGCGTCGAACACCTTCTGGTACCACGCGTTGATCGCGGGCACGTCGTCGCTCAGGTGGATGACGTGGTACATGAGCCCGAAGCCGTATAGCCCGGTCTTCTTGATCGACATGTGCATGGCGCGCGCCTATAGACCGACTGGCCAGACGAGCGGCAGGTGGTGCGGCGCCCTCGGGTTCACCGAGTAGACGAGCTCGGCGCCGTCGGCGATGCGGTACTCCGGGATGCGGGCGTGCCACACGTCGAGCGCGGCGCGCAGCTCCATGCGGGCCAGGTGCGAACCGAGGCACCGGTGCCAGCCGCTGGCGAAGCAGATGTGCGCGTTCGGCGACCGGTCGACGTTGACAGAGAGCGGATCGTCGAACGCCTCGGGGTCGACGTTGGCGGCGGCCCACCACACGATCGCGTTCGTACCGGCCTCGAGCGTGCCGCTCGGGAGCTCGACATCGGCGACCACGTGGCGAAAGCCCTGCGTGACCGGCGACTCGAACCGCATCATCTCCTCGATGCCCATCGGCCACTTCGACGGGTCGGCGAGCAGCGCGGCGCGCTCGTCGGGCTGCCGAGCGAGCCGGGCGAGAATGCACGCGAGCGACGCGGCGACGGTGTCGAGACCCGCGATCATCAGCAGGTTGCAGATGCCGTGGAGCTCGCCTCGATTGACGCGCCGCCCGTCGAACTCGGTGGTCATCAACCAACCGATGAGATCCTCGCCGTAGTCGCCGGATTCGTCGCGCCGGTCGAACTCGGCGGCGAACCACGCGTCGCACGCGTCGAAGGCAGCCATCCGCACCTCGGGCGTGATCGACGGGTCGAACGCGCCGCCGAGGATCGTGTTCTTGAAGCCGAGGAAACCTTCGAGCTGCGACTGGGGGATGCCCATGATCGACAGGAAGATCGACGACGGCAACGGCTCGCACCACTCGAGGTACGCGTCGGCCTCGCCGCCGTCGATGAACGAGTCGATCAGCTCGCCGGCGCGTTCACGAATGCGCGGTTCGAGCAGCGCCATCTTCTTGGGCGTGAACACCGGGTCGAGGATCTTCCGCCACTTGGTGTGCTCGGCGCCGTCGAGCTCGAGCGGGATCGCCACGTGACGACCACTCAAGCCGATCCTCTCGCCTTCGTCGCCCTCGAACATGCCCATGTCGGAACCGAACTGGCGGACGTCGCGTGAGCGGGTGAGCGCCTGGATGTCAGCCATCTTGCGGAGCGAGACCATCCCGGGCGCCATCTCCTCGATGCCGAGCTTCAGCTTCTCGGTGTGGAGGTCTTGCGGGTGATCGCTGGTGAGCGCGTCCATCTCGGCTCTCACGTCGTCGCCGAAGGCGCCGTAGGACGAAGGTGCGGGTGCGTCGGCCATCGGTTGCCTCCTACGCAGGGATGCCGAGGAATTCGGCGAGGTTGTCGTGCATGATGCGCTTGACGTCGTCGTCGCTGAACCCCGAGAGCTGCGCGGCAGCGTACTGCTCCGGGTACGCAAGGCCTTCGCCGTGCGGAAAGTCGGAACCGAACACGATCGGCTCCACGCCCACTTCGGCCACGACGCGCTGCACGTTCTCCTCCGGGAAGGGCGCCACGAGGAAGCGCTGCCGGAAGATCTCACTCGGCCGCGCCTCGAGCTTGCCCCACTTGGCCTTGCGGCCCATGTGGAACGCGTGATCCATCTTGCGGATGGTATATGGCACCCACACCGTGCCCATCTCCGAGAGCACGACCCGGACGTTGGGAAACCGGCCGAAGAGGTTGTGCAGGATCATCCCGGCCGTCAGTTCCATCGCCGGTCGGTCGCCCCAGTACATGACCCATTGGAACGCGTCGAAGTCGCCGAACGTGATCTCGGGGTCCTCGCTCCAGTCGGCGCCGTACTTCTGGTAGTCACTGGGGCCGAGGTGTACGCACACTCGTCCGTGCGCCTCGTTGATGCGTGACCACACCGGGTCGAAGATCGGGTCGGCGATCGAGCGGCCGCCGAAGGGATTGTCACGCCCGCCGTGCGCGTGCCCGGATTTGAACTGCACCATCGGCGAACCTTGCTCGAGCACGGTCTCGAGCTCCTGCACCGCGAGGTCGACATCCGCGAGCGCGATGTAGGGCGGGAGGAACATGCGGTTGTCGTGCGCGTACCCGATCTCCTCGTAGATCCAGCGATTGAAGGCGCGGATGTTCGCGTACATCGCGTCGACGTCGTCGGCAAACTCGAACTCGTATCGTGCGGTCGCGGGGTACATGAGGGCGGCGTCGATGCCTTGCGCGTCCATCAACGCGAGGCGAAGCTCGCGGTTCCCGTACGCCTCGCGCTGCTCGCGGAACTCTGTGATCAGCGCCCGGCGCGCATCGTCGCTCAGCCCCTTCAACGGGTTGAGGCGGGTCAGCAACACACCGGGGATCCCGTGCGCCGCGTTCTCGCGCTCGGCGAAGGTCAGGTTGCCGGGCAGCTCGGCTGCCTCGTCGCCGACCATCTTCGGGAACTCCTCGTTCGAGTGGGTGATCTGCGTGACGCTGAACTTCGTCGGCTTGCCCGCGAAGAGCAGGACCGGGATGCCGTTCTCGTCGGTGGCGTAGCGGATCGCCAGATCGCGCTTGGCCGGATCGATGTACTTCTCGTAGAGGTCCGGCGGCTCGTTGAAATGGCTGTCCGCGTCGTTGATGCCGTACGGCAGGACGCCGGCCATCGGCTGTTCCTTCCAGTCGTGCGCGCCCGTGACTGTATGGCACCGTGCGGCCGGACGATCGAAGACCGGGGAACGCGAGTTTCTCGCCGCAGCGAGCGCCCCGACGGCACCGCCGAACGCGGTGAAGGCCGTCGAAGCCCGACCGCACCGCGCGAGGTCAACCTCGACATTGCCGGGGGATCAGCGCGCCGGCCAGTAGCGGTCGCGCAGCTTCCCCTTGTAGAGCTTCCCGGTATCGAGACGCGGCAGCTCGCGTTCGAAGTCGACGGTGCGCGGGCACTTGTACGCCGCAAGCTGGGAACGGCAGTACTCGATGAGCTCCGCCTCCAGCTCGGGTCCGCGGTCCGACCAGTCGATCGGTTGTACCACCGCCTTCACCTGCTCGCCGAGGTCGTCGTCGGGCACACCGATCACCGCGACGTCGGCGACCTTCGGGTGCATCACGAGCACGTTCTCGGCTTCCTGCGGGTAGATGTTCACCCCGCCGCTGATGATCATGTGCGCCTTGCGGTCGGTGAGATAGAGGTAGCCCTCCTCGTCGAGGTAGCCGATGTCGCCGACGGTCTTGTAGCCGAGCGCGTTCACCGCCTCGGCGGTCTTCGCGGGGTCGTTGCGGTACTCGAAGCCGAGCGGCCCTTCGAACCAGATCGTGCCCGCTTCACCGGTGGGGAGCTCGTTGCCGTCGTCGTCGAGGATGTGCGCGGCGCCGCCCATCGGCTTGCCGACGGTACCGGGGTGCGCGAGCCACTCCTCGGGCTCGACGAACGTGGCGCCCGCGCCTTCGGTCGACGAGTAGTACTCGAACACGATCGGCCCCCACCACTCCATGATCTGCTGCTTCACGTCGACGGGGCACGGCGCGGCCGCGTGCACGACCGACCGCAAGCTCGACAGGTCGTACGCCTCGCGCCGGTCCCTCGGAAGCTTGAGCATGCGCACGAACATGGTGGGGACGAACTGTCCGCACGTCACGCCGTACCGTTCGATGAGCGCGAGTGCCTGCTCGGCGTCGAAGCGTTCCATCAACACGACGGTGCCGCCGAGGCGATGGATGCCCATCGACCACGCGATGGGGGCCGCGTGGTAGAGCGGCGCGGGCGAGAGGTACACGCTGCCCTCGACGAAGCCGCACCGTTCGAAGAAGGCCGAGAGCACTTCCTGGCCTTCACCCATCTTCGCGAACGACAGCGGCCGCACGATGCCCTTCGGCTTGCCGGTCGTCCCCGACGAGTAGAGCGAAAAGCCACCCTCGCATTCGTCGGCGATCGGCTCGGTCGGGTACGCGGCCACCGCGTCTTCGTACACCTGCCACCCTTCGACTGGCCAAGCGTCGAACCGATTCTCCATTGGGCCGTCGACCATGAGCCGGCTCTCGACCCGAGGCGTGGCGTCGGGCGACAGCTGCGCGACGACCTCGGCGAGCCGCTTGCTGCTCACGAAGACGCGCGCTTCGCAGTCGCCGACGATGTACTCGACCTCGGGTGCTGTGAGGTGCGAGTTCACGCACGTCCAGTACAAACCCGCGCGCTGCGCCGCCCACGTGATCTCCATGAAACGCGCGTGGTTCTCCATGAAGATCGCGATGCAGTCACCCTTCGTGAGCCCCCGGGCGCGGAACAACTGCGCGAGCCGGTTCGACCGCTCGTCGAGCTCGCGGTAGGTGACGACCTCGCCCGTCGCCCCCATGATGATCGCGGGGTGGTCCGGTGCTCGTCGTGCGATGGCGCCCGGGTACACGCCCCGAGTTTGGCACGGAGCGAACGGAAAGCGAGCCGGGTCTCCGGCTCGCAAGTGAGCGACCCATCGAGTCGGATAGCCTGCGCGGCGCACAAGGAGAAGGGGGAGCCGTGAACCTCGAGCTCACCGAGGACCAGGAGTTTTTCCGCGACACCACCCGTCGCTTCCTCGACAGCGAAGCGCCGCTCACCACCGTGCGCGCGCTCTGGGACACCCCCGACGGGCTCGAGCGCGACTGGTGGAGCAAGGCGGCCGAGCTCGGCTGGACCACGTTGTTCGTGCCCGAGGAGCACGGCGGCGGGAGCTTGTCGGGCCATCCGGTCGAGGATGCCGTGATCGTGGCCGAGGAGATGGGCCGGATGGCGGCGCCCGGTCCGTTCCTGCCGGTCAACGTCGTGTGCGCGGCGCTGGCGCGCGGTGGGAGCGCGGACCAGCAGGCGGAGATGTTCCCCGGCCTGCTCGCAGGGGAGACGATCGCCACGTGGGCGTTCGCCGAGCGCGGCGGCACGTGGGACGCATCCGGCGTTTCGCTCACGGCTGAGCCCTCGGGCGACGCGATCGTGCTCACCGGCCAGAAGGCCTACGTGGAGGCGGCGGGAATTGCCGACTCGTTCCTGGTGACGGCGCGCACCGGCGACGGCCTCACCCAGGTGCTCGTTCCTGCCGACGCTCACGGTGTCACCGTCACGCGCGGGCGCAGCATCGACCTCGTGCGGCGCTACGGATCGATCACCTTCGACGGCACGCGCGTCCCGCCGTCGGCCGTGGTCGGCGAAGTCGGTGGCGCGGCGGCACTGGTCGAGCGCCAGCTCGAGATCGCGCTCGCGCTGCAGTGTGCCGAGACGGTCGGCGCCGCCGACCGCGTGTTCGAGTTCACCACCGAGTACGCGCAGGACCGGTACGCGTTCGGTCGTCCGATCGCGTCGTTCCAGGCGCTCAAGCACCGCATCGCCGACATGCTCGTATGGCTGGAGTTCTCGAAGTCGATCGCGGACGCGGCCGCGCAGGCCGTCGACCGCGGCGCGGACGACGCCGGGCGACTGGTGAGCGTGGCCAAGGCGTACGTAGCGGACAGATGTCTCGACCTCATCGACGACTGTGTACAGATCAACGGTGGCATCGGCGTCACGTGGGAGCACGACATCCACATCTACTCCCGCCGGGCCGCTGTGAACCGCGCGGTGTACGGCTCGCCGGAAGAGCACAAGGAGCGGCTCTGCGCGCTCCTCGACGTCTGAGAGAGTGAGGAGAACCTGATGTCCGACGCTGCGGCCGAAGCGGTCGAAGAGATGGAGAGCCTCGACGCATTCGGGGAACGGGCGCGCGTATGGATCGAGGAGAACCTTCCGAACGAAGGTGACAACTCGCTCACCGATCGCGAGCTCCAGGCGGTGGTGTTCGACGCCGGCTTCGCGGGCATCGCCTTCCCGAAGGAGTACGGGGGCGCGGGGCTCACGTTGCAGCACCAGAAGGTGTTCTTCGACACCGCGGCCACCACGCGGCGCCGGGTGCCGTCCGGCTACATGGTGTCGATCGGGATGATGGGCGCGACGCTGCTCGACCACGCATCCGAACTGCTGAAGCAGCGGCATCTCCCGCGCATCTTGCGTGGTGACGAGGAGTGGATGCAGCTGCTGTCGGAGCCGAGTGGCGGATCCGACATGGCGGGCGCGCTCACGCGGCTCACCCGCGACGGCGACACCTATATCCTCAACGGCTCCAAGATGTGGAGCTCGGGCGCAAAGGTCGCCGACTACGGCTTGTGCCTCGCGCGGACCGACTGGGACGCGCCCAAGCACCGCGGCCTCTCCACCATCGCGGTGCCGCTCAAGGGCACCCCCGGCCTCACCATCGATCCCATCCGCGCGGTCACCGGCGTCGAGGGCCACTTCTGCACGGAGTTCTTCGACAACATCGAGCTCCCGGCCGAGAACCTCGTCGGCGAGGAGAACAGCGGATGGGCAGTCGCGCAGACGCTCTTGTACCACGAGCGCCTCGCCACCGCCGGCGCGGGCCACGGCTACGGACTCGGCATGGGCGGCGGTGGCGAGGTGGGATTCGGCGGCCGCGGCATCCGCATGCTCATCGACGCGGCTCGCTCCCGCAACGCCGCGAGCGTCGGCGCGCTGCGTCAGCAGATCGCCGACTCCTACATCGAGCGAACGGTCGCGCGCTACGCGAACGAGCGGGTGATGACCGGTCAACGCACCGGGCACTTCAAGGGCCAGTGGGGCTCGCTGCTCAAGTTGCACCTCGGCGCCGACAGCTCCCACCAGGCGAAGATCGGCCTCTCGGTTCACGGGGCCGCGGGTGTGATCTGGGACGGCGACGAGCAGATCACCGGCAACGCCGGCGAGATGTGGCTCAGCTCCCGCGGCATCGCCATCGCCGGTGGCAGCAACGAGATGCAGCGCAACATCGTGAGCGAGCGTCTGCTCGGCCTTCCGCGCGAGCCGTCGTTCGATCGCGACATCCCGTTCAACGAGGTCATCCGCAACCGCGGCAACTTCAAGAGCTGAGCCGGCGGTCAGGCCATGACCATTCCGTTGCGGCACGGGGTGTTCCTCGCGCCGTTCCATTCGCTGGACGAGAACCCGACGCTCGCGCTCGAGCGCGACCTGCAGCTGTGCCAGCTACTCGACGAGCTCGGCTTTCACGAGGCGTGGATCGGCGAGCACCACTCCGCCGGTCTGGAGACGATCGACTCGCCGGAGGTGTTCATCGCCGCGGCGGCGGAGCGCACCAAACACATCAAGTTCGGCACCGGCGTGGTGTCGTTGCCGTATCACCACCCCCTCAACGTCGCGAACCGGATCATCCAGCTCGACCACATGACCCGCGGCCGGGTGATGTTCGGCGCCGGCCCCGGTTTGTTGGCCTCCGATGCGCTGATGATGGGCATCGAGCCAGAGGACACGCGCGACCGCATGGAACAGGGCATCGACGTGATCCTGCGCTTGTTCCGCGGCGAGTTCGTCACCGAAGAGACCGACTGGTACGTGATGCGCGACGCGCACACGCACCTGCGGCCGTACACGCAGCCGCATCCGGAGGTGTGCGTGGCCAGCGCGGTGACACCGTCGGGTGGACGAATGGCGGGCAAGTACGACCTCGGCATGCTCTGCGTCGCCGCGGGCGAACGCGCGGGTTTCGACGCCCTTGCGAACAACTGGCAGGTGGCGTGCGAGATCGCCGCGGAGCACGGCAGAGAGATGGATCGATCAAGGTTACGAGCCGTGGTGAACATTCACGTTGCGGAAACGCGCGACCAGGCGATCGAGAACATTCGGTACGGATGCGAAGAGTTCATCCGCTACTTCAACAACAATCAGCCCCGGTTCACGGTGCCCGACGGTGCCGACTACGTCGAGTGGGTCATCGAGAACGACATCGCGTGCGTGGGCACGCCCGACGACGCCATCGCTCGTATCGAGCGGCTCTACGACAAGCAGGGCGAGTTCGGCTGCATCCTCCTCCAGGTCACGAACTGGGCCGACTGGCCGGCTACCAAGCGATCGTTCGAGCTCTACTCGCACTACGTCATCCCGCACTTCGCGGGTGCCAACGAGCACCGGAGACTGTCGTACGACTGGGTCACCAAGAACCAGGCCGAGCTGGTCGAGAAGCGCGTCGCGGCCGCGCAGCAGATGTTCGCCAAGCACGAAGCCGAGCAGGCCGAGAAGGGCAAGGCCGCCACACCCGGCGAGTCACCGGGCACGTCGAAGACCCTCAGCTGACGGGATCAGTCCAGCAAGGGCTTGAGCGCGGTGAACGTGAGCTCGATGTGGCGGTCGACGAGCTCGTCGGGCATGCCCGGGAAGTCGGACCACCCGTACACGTCGGTGACGGGGAGGTTTCCGATGCGATCGCGGATGACACCCGCGATGTGCTCGGGCGTGCCGATGACGAAGCCGCCGGTGTCGGCCCAGTCGGCGGCGGTGACCGGCGGGGGAGCCGCACGACGGGTGCCCTCGAACATGTAGCGCGCGTACGAGTTCCACCGGTACGCCGCGTGCTCCTGCACGATGTTCCACGCACGCTCGGGGTCGTCGGCGAGGAGGAATTCGACCGACGTCGTCATCTTGGCACGGGACCGATCGTGTCCGCCCCGTTCCAATCCGACGAGGTACGGCTCCAGGAGCGCCGCGTCCCCGGAGAGCAGGCCGCCGCCGAGACGGCCGGCGAGGCGCGCGCCATCAGGACCACCGAACCCGAACCAGAGCGGCATCGGTCGTTGCACGGGCGGGGGAGTGACCAGTTGTGCATCGTCGAACGGTTCTTCACCCCAGAGCCGGCGCATCTCGCGCACCCGCTCGGCGAACACGCGGTAGCGATGCTTGAAGTCGCCGTCGAACGCGAGGTACTCGGGCTTGCGGTACCCCACGCCGAAGCCGGGCTCCATGCGGCCGCCGCTGATCACGTCACACAGCGCGACCTGCTCGGCCATCTCGATCCCGAGGTGCAAGGGGAGCAGCGCGACCGCGGTGCCGATGCGGATCGTCGTGGTGCGCGCGGCGATCGCGGCCGCCAGGGTGAAGCACTGCGGGAGGTAGCCGTCGTCGAAGAAGTGGTGCTCCGTGAGCCACACCATCTCGGCGCCGAGCCGCTCCGCCTCTTCGATGCGCTCGAGCCAACGTCCGTAGTGTTGCGGCCACGGCCGCTGCCACTCCGGCGGGTTCCGCATGTCGATGTACATCCCCAACCGCATCAAGCGGTGTCTAGCAGACCAGTGGCCCATAGTCAGGAGGACGTGTGGTGACGGACCTCGAAGCTCGAATCGACCGGCTCGAGAGCCTCGAATCGATCCGCGACATCGTGGCGCGGTACCCGCTGTGCCTCGACGCGCGCGACATCGACGGGGTGGTGCAGCTGTTCGTGGACGACGTCCGCGCCTACCCGGGGGCGGAGCGCGGCCGTGGCCCGCTCCACGAGCACTACACGAACCTGTGCAAGCAGTGGGGTGTCACGTGCCACGTGAACTCGGCCAACGCCGTCTTCGAATTCCTCGACGACGATCGCGCGGAAGGTCACATCTACTGCCGCGCGGAGCACGAAATCGGCGACCGCTGGGTTGTTGCGATGCTGCGCTATCACGACCGGTACGAGCGCCGCGACGACAGCAAGTGGTACTTCCGCTGGCGTCGGGTGCACCTCTTCTACGTTGCGGACCTTCTCGACCGACCCGTCGGACCGAACCGTGTGCGGTGGCCGGGTCAAGAAGCCGGCGCGGCCGAGGCGCCGTTCATGTACGACACGTGGCAGCAGTTCTACGCGGCGGGTGGTCCCGGGGAAGGCCGCGGGCCCTTCGAGCCGTGACCGCGACCGGGCGTTATTGTGCGGCGCGATGGACACGGACGAACACTGGGCGGCATGGAAGCGAAGCCTTGGTGAGGGCGGGCTCGTCTCGTACCGGTACCTCGGGTGCTCGTCGACGGCGCTTTCACGCGGCACCGCCGAGGGCGGCATGCGGCTGCGCAGCGACCTGCGCACTGCCGGCGGCCTGCTCGCCGCTCCGCTCGGCATCGCGCTACTCGACACCGCGGGGATCAACGTCGACGCGATCGGACGCTGTGCACCGACACAGATCGACGTCACCGTCTTCGACTCCGCCCACGATGTCGCGGAGGTGCGGATCTTCGGTGAGATCGTCCGGGAGGGTCGATCGCAGATGTTCACGCAGGGCCGCTTCGAGGACGCGGCGCGTCCCGGCCGCGTGATCGGCTTCGGCACCACGAGCTGGGCGGTGATGGCGCCGACGCCGCCGGGGTTCGTCTACGTGAACCCCGGTCCGGGTGTGCCCGACCGGCCCGACCTTCCTGCGTTCGTGGAGGCCTTCGGCGTGGCTCCTCGCCGCGGCGCCGATGATGGTCATGGCTACGAGCTCGCCGGCCTGTCGCCGCAGGTGGGCGCCGACTCGCTGCACCAGGGCCCGATCCAGGCGATGCTCGAAGCGGCCGCGCTCGACGCCGCACGCGAGACCGCGGGGACCGACGCGATCTACGCGGAGCACACGGGAACCACGATCGTGCAGCGCGGGAAGACCGGGCCGTTCGTCACGACGGCGAGCGTGCTCGCGGCCGGCAACCAGACCGTCGCGTGTCGCGCCGAGCTCCGCGACCACGGCGAGGGCGGGCGCGTCGTCGCCACCGGCTTCTCGTTGTACCGGCGCGCAAGGCCCGGCGAATCGTGACCGAACACCCTGATCGCAAGGAGTGGCGCGAGGGAAACGAGTCGCTGCTCGACGACGACAACTTCCACGAACCCGAATCGGACCACTGGTGGGAGCACGAGACGTTCTGGTTCTGGTTCTTCGACCCCGAACGCAAGCTCGGCTGCTGGAGCTACCACTACGTGCGGCCGACGATCGGGATCGCGGGCGGCGGTGTGTTCGTGTTCGACGACACCGCGTGGTTCCACCTGGAGACGCCGTACTACATCAACTACTGGAACACACAGCTGCCTGCGGAACGCGACCTGCGTGACTTCACGTTCCCGAGCGGGCAGCGCATCCAGATGCTCGAACCGCTCGAGCAGTACCGCCTCACGTTCGCCGACCGCGACGTCATCAACTTCGATCTCGACTGGCGCGCGGTCATGTCACCGTGGGTGCGCGTGTCGGAGAGCCGGCGCGTGCAGGGTGGTGGTGAGCCGGGAGATGCGAAGCCGCGCCACCTCGACCAGTTCGGCCACGTCACGGGAACACTGGTGCTTCACGGCGAAGAGATCCCGATCGACTGCTACGCGATGCGCGACCACTCGTGGTGGCATCTTCGACCTGAGCAGTGGAAGGACAACGGCGGGCGCAGCAGCTACATCACCGGCATGGCGTCACCCGAAACGGCGTTCTTCGGTGCGGGCGCCGGCGGCTTCGTCGTGCTCGACGGCGTGCGCAAAGACATGGTGACAGGCACCAAGCGGCGCGAGCGTGATCCGGAGCACGGCTTCGTTCGCCGCGTGTTCGTCGACGCGGTCGATTCGGAGGGTCGAGAGCTCACGGTGGAAGGCGAGAGTGTGAGCCGCATGGCGATCCCGATCTCCGGTGTGCACGGCGTGTGCTGGCAGAGCCTGATGCACTGGTCGATCAATGGCGTCGAGGCGTGGGGCGACGACCAGGACGCGTGGCCGCTCCACCAGTGGTCGGCGTTCCGCCGTCAACAGATGGGCATCCACGACGCGCGCATCCACACACTCGGCGACGTCTACTCCTGATTGTGGGTCGCTCACTGCGCATCGGGGATACCCCGATGCGCGGACGTTCGCTCCTTACGCGCCGGCGAACTGATCGATGCCGTAGGCCTTGGCGAGGAAGCCGTCGCTGTTTGGTGCGCCGGCTTGGCCCGGCCCGCCGCCGGCCGGGCACTCGGCGCAGTCACCCGCGTACACGGGCGTCGGCGTCTGGCGCGTGTCGAAGCCGACGACGGCGCCCTCTTTCTCGAACCACGCGAACTGCTTCTTGGGCCACGTGCTCGCGCGATAACGCTTCGCACCATTGACGTACGTGATCACGCCCTTCCCCGAGCTCCCGGTGCCGTTCGACGGCCCGGTCGTTTCCGGGTCCCACCACACCGGGGCGAAGTCGAGGCCGAGGTCCATGTACTCGTCGTAGGGCAGCCCGGGGTTCTTGCCGTAGCCCACCAGCGCCCCGGTCGGGTAGCCCTGCGCCGCGCCGCCCGACCCTGGGATGGAGAAGAGCCCCTGCTGGAACGTCTGCGGCGTGAGCTTGGGCCCTGCGGTATGGATGCCTCGCATCAGCCAGACCACGTCGCGCGGAACGACCGACGTTACCTGCGTGCCGGCCGTCTCGCCCCAGTACCAGGTGAGCAGAGCGGTCTGCACGGTCAACGACTTCGCCGGCGGCGGTGGAATCGGGTCCGGTTGCGTGTACGGCGAGAGATTCGACTCGCCGAACATGTGCGCAGCCTGCTCCTGCGGGTAGCCCCGGGCGAAGATCGCGATGTCCTGGAAGACCGCGCCGGTCAGGTACCACTCGGGGAACCACTCCTGTTTCGTGGCCTGTGACATCATCGCCTTGTTCATCGCGATGTCGGAGAACATGATCACCGTGGTGACGCCCGCGTTCTTCATCTTCGTCACCAGGATCGGTGCCTGCTCCTGCGCCAGCGCGTCCTCGCCGAACGTCGTGCCGTTGCTGTTGTAGCTGCCCTCGGTGGTGACCGTGCCCCCGTACTTCTTGAAGTAGCTCTTGAACTGGCCGATGTCGATGAGCGTCGGGATGTACACCGCGGCGAACTTGCGGGTCTGCTTCTTGATGTCGTCGCTGCCCGCGAACTCGGCCTTCTTACCCACGAGTTGCTTCCCGACCACCTCGGCCGCGTTGGCGGCCGCGGACTGCGCATCGCTGAGGCCCCACCGGAACGGTGCCTGGGCCGTTGCTTTGGCAGTAGTGGTCGCGTCGCCGTACACGAGGATCTTCGCCTTGGCCATCTCGGCGTCGAGCACGTCGAGCCCGGCCGTGACCATGTCCATCACCGCGAAGGGCTTCAGCGCTTTGATCGCGACCGCGTCGGCACGCTGTGCCGCCTCGTCGCTGCCCGACGATGTCACGAACTTCACCTCTACGTCGCGCCCCCACGTCTCGTAGTACTTCATGAGTGGGAGCAAGTAGTCGTGCGCCGCGTCCGCGTAGGTGCCGCCGGTCGACGTGAGGTCGGTGCGGCGGACGGGTGACGTTCCTGCCGGGAGCGACGTTCCCTCGAGCTGGGTGTCATTCGGGAGGACGGCCACGGCGGTGACCTTGTCCTTGGTGACACCCTGGGAGGTGGCGCCACCGTTGTCGGCACCCTCCTTCCAGGGCTTCACGCAGATCGGCCCGCCGCCGACGATGGTGGAGTTGAAGCGCCCGTACACCCCGTAGTTCGGGTTGTCGTGATGGCACCTTGGGTTGTTGAGCGCGGCCGACGTACCGATGCCCGAACCCGAGGTTGGCTTCCCCGCGCCGGGCGGCGGCGCGACCGTCGCGAATGCCGACACGGTGAGCGCGGCAACCACGGCCGCGGTCGTGGCGGTCACCGCCCCGAGAAGAAAGCCGTGCTGCGTACGACGAGTCATGGTGTCCCCCTTCGCTCCTACAACGCGGTCTCGCCCGCGCCGTTCGCCTTGGCGACGAACCCGCTGCTGCTCGATGCGCCGGCCTGTCCCGGGCCGCCCGCCGCCGGGCAGTCGGGGCAATCACCGGTGTACACCGGTGTGGGCGTCTGCCGGGTGTCGAAGCTGATGACGGTGCCGTCGGTGTCGAACCAGGCGAACGGCTTCTTCGGCCATGTACCACTCAGGTAGCGCTTGCCGTTGTTGATGTAACGCAGCACGCCCTTGCCCGAGTTCCCGAGGGCGTTCCCGAGGCCGGTCGTCTCCGCGTCCCACCACACGGGCGCGAAGTCGAGGCCGAGTTGGAGGTACTCGTCGTAGGGCAGACCCGGGGTCCGGCCGTAGCCGACGAAGAAGCTCGTGGGGTAACCCGACGCTGCGCCGCCCGAGGCCGGGAGCGAGAAGAGACCCTGCCGGAACGTCCTCGGCGTGAGCTTCGGACCCGCCGCGTGGATCCCGGTGAGGAGCCAACCGACGTCGCGCGGGATCACCGATGTCACCTGCGTGCCTACGGTCTCGCCCCAGTACCACGTGAGCGGGTTCGTGAGCACCGTCAGCGACTTCTCCGGAGGAGGAGGCGTCGGGTCGGGCTGGGTGTACGGGATGAGGTTCGACATGCCGAACGCGTGCGCGGCCTCCTCCTGGTCGTAGGTCCGCGCGAACAGCGCGAGGTCCTGGAACAACGCGCCCGTGAGGAACCACTCGGGGAACCATTCCTGCTTCTTGGCTTGCGCCATGAGGGCCCGGTTCATCACGTAGTCCGACAGCAGGATGACCGTCGTCACGCCGGCGTTCTTCATCTTGGTCACGATGATCGGGGCTTGCTCCTGCGCGAGCGGCTCGTCCCCGAACGGCCCGCCGTTGCTCGAGTAGCTGTTGGCAGACGCGAGCGTGCCGCCGAACTGCTTGAAGAAGCTCTCGAACTGGTCGATGTCGATGAGCGTCGGTATGTAGACCGCAGCGAACTTGCGAGTCTGCTCCTTGGCGTCGTCGCTACCCGCGAACTCGGCCTTCTTCCCCACGAGTTGCTTTCCGATGACCTCACCGGCGTTGAGCGCGGCAGCTTGCGCGTCGCTGAGACCCCACCGATACGGCGCCTGGGCCAGCGCCTTCGTGGTGGTCGCGGAGTCGCCGTACACGAGGATCTTCGCCTTGGCGAGCTCGGCGTCGAGCACGTCGAGGCCGGCGGTGACGTTGTCCATCACCGCGAAGGGCTTCATCGCCTTGACGGTGACCGCATCGGCGCGCTGTGCCGTCTCGTCGGAGCCCGACGATGTCAGGTACTTCACTTCGATGTCGCGTCCCCATGTCTCGTACCACTTCATCAGCGGCAGGAGGTAGTCGTGCAACGCATCCGCGTACGAGCCGCCCGGTGTCATGTCGACGCGTCGCACCGGTAGCGTCCCTCCCGCGACGGACGCGGCGCTGAGCTCGGACTCGTTCGGCAGCACCGCGACCACGGCGATCTTGTCCTTGGTGACGCCCCGGTAGGTCGCACCGCCGTTGTCGGCACCGGCCTTCCAGGGCTTCACGCAGACCGGCCCAGCGCCGACGACGGTGGAGCTGAACCGGCCGTACACGCCGTAGCGCGGGTCGTCGTGACGGCACTTGGGATTGTTGAGCGCGGCCGCACTGCCGATGCCGGAGCCGGGCGTGGGCTTCCCGGTGCGTGGCGGCGGCGCGACCGCCGACGTGGCGACCGCCGAGATGGTGAGCGCGGCGACCATCGCCGCGACCGTCGCGAACACCGCGCTTCTACAGCGCAGCATCGCCGTCACCGTTCGCCTTCGCGACGAACCCGCTGGAGCTCGGCGTGCCCGCTTGTCCCGCGCCGCCTTGGCTCGGGCATCCGGTGCAGTCACCCGCGTACACGGGCGTCGGCGTCGGGCGAGTATCGAACTTGTAGACCGAGGTCGCCTTGTCGAACCAGCTGAACTGCCGCTTCGGCACGGTGCCGCTTCGGAACCGCTTCGAGTCGTTGGCGTACCACCCCACCCCTTTGGCTTCGGTTCCGGTTCCCTGTGAGGGACCGCTCGTCTCGGGGTCCCACCACACGACGCCGAAGTCGATGCCCACCTGCATGTACTCGTCGTAGGGCAAGCCGGCGTTCTTGCCGTACCCGGTCATGGTCCCGGTGGGGTAGCCCAGCGCGGCGCCACCGGTGGCCGGGAGCGAGAAGAGACCCTGCTGGAACGTCTTCGGTGTGAGCTTCGGCCCCGCGGCCTGGATCCCGCTGAGCAGCCAAAGGATCTGCTGAGGTGGGGAACTGGCCGTGGTGCCGACCCCTTCGCCCCAGTACCAGTCGAGACGTTCTTTGGTGCCGTCGAGCGTGTTCGCCGCGGCCGGGTTCGGGTACACCCACGGCGACACGTTCGAGATGCCGAACGCGTGCGACGACTGCTCGACTGGATACGAGCGGGCGAGGAGTGCGAGGTCGTGGAACACGGTGCCGGTGAAGAACCACTCGGGGAACCACTCCTGCTTCGTCGCGTTGTCCATGAGCGATCGCGTCATCGCGACATCGGTGAAGAGGATCACGGTCGTGACGCCCGCCTCCTTCAGCTTCGTCGCGATGACCGGCGCTTGTTCCTGGGCACTCGTGGCGTCGCCGATCGTCGATCCGTTGGCGGTGTAGCTCGCTTCGGACGCGATCGTGCCGCCGTACTTCTTGAGGTTGCTCTTCATCTGCTCGACGTCGATGATGTCCTGGATGTAGACGGTGCCGAACTTGCGTGTCCGACTTTTCACGTCGTCGCCGCCGAACTTCGCCTTCTTGTGAACGAGTTGCTTGCCGATGACCTCGGTGGAGTTGCTGGCGGCGGCCTGCGTGTCGCTCTGTCCCCACCGGTACGGCGCCTGGGCGAGCGCCTTCTGCGTGGTGGTGGAGAAGCCGAACACGAGGATCTTCGCCTTGGCCATCTCGGTATCGAACACGTCGAGGGCGGTGGGCGCGAGATCCATCACCGCGAAGGGCTTCTCGGCCTTGATCGTGATCGCGTCGGCACGCTGCGCGGCCTCGTCCTGGCCGGTCGAGACGTAGAACCGCATCTCGATGTTTCGGCCCCACGTCTCGTAGTACTGCATGAGCGGCAACAGGTAGTCGTGGATCGCGTTTTGGTACGTGCCCTTCGAGTTGTCGACGCGGTTCATCGGTGTCGCGCCGCCGACCATGCTGAGTTGTTGGTCGTTCGGGATGATCGCGTACACCAGAATCCGGTCCATGGTGACGCCGGGTGCCGTGGCGCCGCCGTTGTCGTCACCGTCCTTCCAGGGCTTCACGCAGACCGGTCCGCCGCCGACGACGGTGGAGTTGAAGCGCCCGTACACGCCGAACCTGGGCTCGTCGTGCGTGCACTTCGGGTTGTCGAGCGCCGCGGCGGTACCGATGCCCGATCCCGGGTTGGGCTTGGCCGCCCCCGGTGGCGCCGAGACCGCGGCGGCGGCCGGAATCACCAGCGCGGTGGCCAGCGATGCGGCAAGAACGAGACCCAAGAGCCTGCTCCCACGACCATTCATGCGACCCCCCAGGTACGCGCGAGCGACGTCGCCCGCGATTGTACGGTCAGATCTGTCGTTGTGTTGCGCGCCAGTAGCGGTCACGGAGCTCGCGCTTCCGCACCTTGCCGAGCGGGTCGACGAGCAGTTCGTCGACGAAGTCGATCGACCGCGGGCACTTGTGGCTCGTGAGCTGCTCGTGGCAGTGCGCGATGAGCTCGTCGGCGGAGACCGGCGTTGCGGGGACGACGATCGCGAGCACCGACTCGCCCCACTCCTCGTCGGGAACGCCGATTACCGCCGCGTCGGACACGCTCGGGTGCGCGGTGAGGACGCGCTCGACCTCCGCGGGGTACACGTTGACGCCGCCCGTGATGATGACGTCCTTCTGGCGGTCGATCAGGAACAGGAAACCTTCGTCATCGAGGTAGCCGATGTCGCCGACGGTGAACAGATCGCCGCGCCACGCCGACGCGGTCGACTCCGGCGAGCCCGCGTACTCGAACCGTTGACCACCCGGCGGTCGGATGTGCACCAGCCCGGGCACGCCCGCCGGCACCTCGTTGCCCGACTCGTCGAGGATCACGACCTCGATGCCGAGCGCGGCCGCCGCGCGCCCGACGGTGCCCGGGTGCGAGAGCCAATCTTCCGGCGACGCGATGGTGGCCAGCCCCTCCATGCCGCCGTAGGTCTCCCAGATGATCGGGCCGAACAGGTCGAACATCGCCTGCTTCGCAGGTATGGGACACGGTGCCGATCCGTGGAGAACCCGCTTGATCGACGAAAGGTTGCAGCGCTCGCGCACCTCCGGATCGAGGGCGGCGATGCGAACGAACTGCGTCGGCACCATGTTCATGTACGTCACGCGCTCGGCCTCGATGAGTGCGAGGAGCGCTTCGGGGTCGAATCGCTCCATGAGGACGACGGTCTGCCCGCACGCGAGAGCCTGCAGCGGGTAGCCGTGCCCCGCACCGTGGTGCAGCGGGAGGCACGTAAGGTTCACCTCGTCGGCATCGGTCAGGCCCCAGAACTGGAGCAAGGACGTGTTCGGACGTGCGCCCGCCGTCCATGGTCCGGCGCTCGTGGGGCGGACGATGGCCTTGGGTCGGCCCGTCGTGCCGGATGTGTACACGCGGACCGCCACGAAGTCGGGTGATGTCGCGCCCGGGATCGCAACGTCGGTGTGCTCGGCGAGCGCGCGCTCGTACTCCTCTCCCACGTGGAGTGTCGGCCCGATGTCGTCGGCACGTGCGTTGTCGTCGCTCACGAGCAGCACCGCACCCGAGTCGCGCATGAGGTAGTCGAGCTCGTCGGTGGTCGAACGCCACGAAGCCGGCACCAACCGCGCGCCGAGCCGCGCGCTCGCCAGCGCGACCTCCACCCACTCCGGACGGTTCCCGAGCGTCGTCACGATCGGTGCATCGCGCGCGACGCCGAGGGCGTCGAGCGCGCGCGCCAGCCGGTTGACGCGGCGATCGAGTTCCCCGTAGCTGACACGGCGATCACGCCACACCAGCGCGGCCTTGTCGGGCGTGGCGGCGGCGGCGCCCGCGACGCCGCTGGTGTTCATCATCCGCGCAGAATAACGTTCTCGCATGAATCGTGCTCGGGGCGCCGAGGTCGTGCTGGACCGGCGAGAGCAGGAGAACGGGGTTCTGTCGATCTCGGCATGGGCGGCGGAGCAGGCGGCTTCGACGCGCGAGCGGCGGCTGCTCATGCAGGCGGCCATCGACGTGATGTGCGAGCAGCCCGACAAGAGCCCTCGGGTGAGCGACATCGTCGGGCGCGCCGGCCTCTCGAACAACGCGTTCTACCGGCACTTCCGCGGCAAGGACGACCTTGTGCTCGCGATCCTCGACGACGGCCGGCGCACCCTGCTTGGGTATCTCGACCATCTGATGGGGGGGGAGGCTACGGGGCAGAGCAAGGTGCGGCGCTGGATCGAGGGGATGATGGCACAGGCCGTCGACCACGACGCTGCCGCCCGCACACGCGCGGTGCACGTGAATGCGGCGCGCGTCGACGGTGGTGTGGGCGACAAAGGGCGCCGCGCCGAGGCCGACCTGCGCGCATTGCTCCAGACCGCGCTCCGCCAAGCGGGCAGCGCCGATCCCGCGCTCGACGCGTACGTGATCTGGCAGGCGGTCGTCGGCAGCATGACCGACTTCCTCGTGCGGCAGGTCGAGCCGTCGGTCGAGGACATCGGGCATCTCGCGTCTTTCTGCGTGGCCGGGCTCGGGGTAGCGCATGGAACGTGAGGTGCTCGTGAGCGGCGTCGGCGGTCAAGGGATACAGCTCGCGGCGCAGACCCTCGCACGGGCCGCCGCGCTCGAGGGCCGCGAGGTGACCCTCTTCGGCGTGTACGGCGGTTCGATGCGCGGCGGCAACACCGACTCCACCGTTGTCATCGGTGACGCGCCGATCGAAGCCGCGCCGATCGTCTCGCGGGCTTGGTCGGCGATCGTCATGAGCCTCCAGTTCTGGGAGGCGGGTGGGCGTGGCACGGGGATGTCGCGCAAGCTCGAACCGGGCGGGCTCGTATTGCTGAACTCGTCGCTCGCGGCGGACGGAGGCCCGGATCGTGACCGCTACGAGGTCGTCGACGTGCCGGCCAGCGAGATCGCGTCACGCGCCGGGCGCGAGCTCGGGCAGTCGATGGTCATGCTCGGTGCCTATGCCAAGGTCACCGGCGTCGTCGGTGTCGAGTCTCTGGTCGAGGGGATGTCGCAGTCGTTGCCGGCATACCGCCGTCAACACATCGCCGACAACGCGGCCATGATCCGCGCCGGTCACGACCTCCACGACCTGCGCCGCGTGCCGTTCTGGGAAACCCCAGTGGTGGAACGCGCGCGGTGAACGTCCTCACGCGCGGGACCGTCACGATCGCGGTCGATCGGTGCAAGGGCTGCGAACTGTGCATCCCCGCGTGTCCTCCCGACGTGCTCTCGATGTCGGAGGATCTCAACCAGCACGGTTTCCGCTACCCGATGCTGCATCCCGGCTGCACGGGCTGCCAGGCCTGCCAGGTGGTGTGTCCCGACTGGGTGTTCACGGTGTTCCGCTTCCACGACCCGATCGACCTCGACGACGGGTTGCAACCATGACCGACCCAGGCTTGCCGACTCGGCGCCTGATGGAGGGCTCGGAGGCGATGGCCGAAGCCGCGATCGCTGCCGGTTGCCGCTTCTTCGCCGGGTATCCGATGACACCCTTCACCGAGTTGCTCGAGCACTTCGCGAAACGTCTCCCGGAAGTCGGGGGCGTGTGCGTGAACGCCGAGAGCGAGCTCGAAGCCGTGGGAATGTGCTGGGGTGCGTTGACCACCGGCGCCCGCGCCGCGACCGGATCCACGGGGCAGGGGCTCTCCCTGATGCAGGAGTCCTTCGCCGAGGCGGCACTGGCCGGCTTGCCGATGGTGATCTTCAACATGTCGCGGGGCCAGAGCGACTACTTCCAGGCCACGCGTGGTGGCGGGCACGGCGACTATCGCCACATCGTGCTCGCGCCCATGGACGTGGCCGAGGCCGTCGAGCTCACGCAGCTCGCGTTCCATCTCGCCGACAAGTGGCGCAACCCGGTGCTCGTCTACGGCGACTTCCTCATCGCCCACACCTATGCCGCGGTCGACATCGAGCCGATCGCCTTCGGGTCGCTCGCGCCGAAAGGGTGGGCGCTCGACGGTACGACGAGCGGTACCGGTCGGGCGAAGATCGTCACCCCACTCGGCATCGGAAAGACCCACGACGTGGGCCCGGGGATCGAAGCGCACTTCCAGGCCGTCGGGCCGCACATCGAGGAGATCGCCGCGGTCGAGCAACGCCACGACTCCGGATATGTCACCGACGCGGAGCACGTCGTCGTCGCGTTCGGATCGGCGGCGAAGTTCGTGCGCAACGTCGTGCGTGACCTGCGCGCGAGCGGCGTTCCCGTCGGTTACGTGCGCCCGATCACGCTGTGGCCCTTTCCGTACGACACGCTGCGTTCGGCCGCCGAGGGCGTGCGCAGCGTGATGGTGTTCGAGAACAGCGCGGGGCAGCTGATCGACGACGTCAAGATCGCGGTGGAGGGCGCCGCCCCCGTCGTCGCGATCGGCGGCGTGTCCACCGACGGCTCCGGATTCGGAGTCGGCGACCTGTACGACGTCGACGTGATCCGGGAACGCGTGGAGATGGAGATGGAGCGAAGATGAGCACTGGCGAACGTCCTGTTGTCGCGA
>JBBDHW010000048.1:0-8012 GCA_040880805.1 Acidimicrobiia bacterium
CAGCACGTCACCGGTGCCGGTGACCACGACGGTGTCAGCACCCGCGGCGAGCACCGCCTCGAGGACCGCGAGACCCTGATGTCCCGGGCCTTCGACGACGACGGTGTGGCCCGTGCGCACGCCCGCGATCTCGACCCAGTTCACGGCGTTCGCCATCGGCTCGAACACGGTGAGCTCGGCCGCGGGCTTATCGTCACGAAGGCGGTGCAGCCGCGTGCCGGGCAGCACCACCATGTACTCGCCGTACCCACCGAAGAGGCCGCCACCGTCGTCGGTCACCGGCATCGTGTAGCCGTAGACCGCGAGCGGTGGCACTTGGCTCAACACCTCGTCGACCGCGACGCGGTCGCCTTCGTTCGCGCCGAGCTCGGCGCCGCGGCCCAAGCGCCGGACGCGGCCGACGGTCTCGTGTCCGGGCACCACGGGAAACGCGCTCGTGCCGGGGATCAGCTGCACGCCCGCGTGCTGCGCGACGTCGCTCCCGCACAGACCGACGGCCTCCACCTGCAAGACCGCGCCGCCGTCGGGCGGGTCGGGAATCGGGAACTCGCGAACCTCGTGGCGGCCGTCACCGGTGAACACCACCGCTCGGCAAGTCTGGGCCACGTCGATACGCTACGCCGCGCGCCCGCGCGTTCCGGGTGGCGCGTACTTCGCCACCGGTGTAGACCAAATCCATGAGCACATCTGCATCGGTCCCTGTCGGCGTGCAGCTCTACAGCCTTCGAGAGGAAGCTGCGGCCGACTTCCCGGCAGTGCTCGAGCGCCTGGGCTCGATCGGTTTCGTCGGTGTGGAGTTCGCCGGCTTCTACGGCTTGTCGTCGAGTGAGGTCGGCCGTGCTCTCGAAGGAACAGGCCTTCAGGTTGCAAGCGCGCACGTCGGGTTGGCCGAGGTCGACCAGTTCGCGGCCGCGCTCGACGACCACGCGGCGATCGGTTGCGACACGGTGGTGATCCCGTCCGCGCCGCACCCGGGCTTTGGCGACCTCGACGAGGTGAAGGGCACCGCCGACCTCGTCAACAATGCCAACGAGATCGCTCGCTTGCGCGGGATCACGCTCGGGTACCACAACCACTTCTGGGAGCTCTTCCCGCTCGACGACGGTCGCCCTGCGCTGTTGCACTTCTTCGAACACGTCGCGCCCGACGTGATCGCCGAGGTCGACATCTACTGGGCGCAGATCGGCGGATCCGACCCGGCCGAGATCGTCACCGAGCTCGGCGAGCGGTGCACGCTGCTGCATGTGAAGGACGGTCCGGGAGACGACCGCGCGAGCTCGAACGTGGCGGTGGGAGACGGTGTGATCGACACGCCAGGCGTGCTCGCAGCCGCGGCCTCGGCGCAGTGGCACCTCATCGAGTTCGACCGGTGCGACACGGACATGTTCGACGCGGTCGAGCGCAGCTACCAGTACCTCGTGAGCAGCGACCTTTCGCGCGGCCGGTCGTGAACCGCTTCGCAGTCGTCGGGTGCGGCATGATCAGCCGCACCTACGGCTACACACTCGGAATGTTCGACTGGGTCGAGCTGGCCGCGTGCGCCGACGTCTTTCCGGAACGGGCCGAGGAACGGGCCGAAAAGTGGGGCGCGCGCGCAATGTCGGTCGAGGCGGTGCTCGAAGACCCGGAGATCGACGCGATCGTGAACCTCACACCGCCGAAGATGCATGCCGACGTCGACCGCGCCGCGCTCACGGCCGGGAAGGCGGTGTTCAGCGAGAAGCCCCTCGGCATCACCTTCGAGGAAGGCACCGAGCTCGTGGACCTCGCGGCCGGGGCGGGCCTGCGGCTCGGTTGCGCACCCGACACCTTCCTCGGTGCCGGGCTGCAAGCCTGTCGGGGGATCATCGATCGCGGCGACATCGGCGAGCCGCTTGCCGCCAACGCGTTCATGCTCTCCCCGGGGCCGGAGCGGTGGCATCCGAGCCCGGCGATCTTCTACGAGCGCGGGGCCGGGCCGCTCTTCGACATGGGTCCGTACTACTTCACCGCGCTCGTGCAGCTGCTCGGGCCCGCGCGCCGAATCACCGCCATGGGCCGCAGAGCGCGTGAGCAGCGAGAGATCACGTCCGAACCGCTCGCGGGAACGATGATCGACGTCGAAGTGCCGACGCACGTGAGCAGCCTCGTCGAGTTCGAGTCGGGAACCATGGCCACGCTCGTCACGAGCTTCGACGCGCAGGCCTCGAACTATCGCTGCATCGAGGTGTACGGATCGGAAGCCACGCTGTCGGTGCCCGACCCGAATAGCTTCGGCGGTCCGGTGTCGATCAAGCGCCGGGGCGAGGAGGGGTGGACCGAGGTCGAACTGCCGGAGCCGAACCTGCCGCAGTTCCGCGGGATCGGTTTTGCCGAAATGCTCTGGGCGCAGCGCTCGGGCCGTCCACACCGCGCGTCGGCCGAGCTCGCGCTCCACGTGCTCGAGTTGATGTCGGCTGCGATCACATCAACCGAACAGCACCGCGCCGTCGATGTCGAGACCACCTGCGACCGCGCGATGCCGCTGCCGGTGGGCCTGCCCGAGAACACCTACGACGACTAGGGCAGCCCGAGGCGAACGGCTGCGGCGCAGGTACCCTGCGCCGCAGTGAGCCGTGGGCCGAGCGCCCCGGCGCGGAGCGCCAAGAGCGGAAATGATGGAGACACTCCGGTACGGGATCGTCGGTGCCGGGTTCGTCAGCCAGTTCCACCTGCGCGCGCTCGAAGCCGTTCGAGGCGTCGACGTCGCCGGGCTCACGTCTCGCACTCCGCCGCACGAGCTCGCCGAATCGGTGCGGGCTCGTGGGCTCGGTGATGGACAGGTGTTCGACAGCGTGCGTGAGATGGCGCAGCACGTCGACGTGGTCGCGATCTTCAGCCCGAACTTCTGTCGCGTGCCCGTGATGGAGGAGATCGCGCAAGCAGTTGGCGACGGTGCGCAGCTGCGCGGATTGATCTGCGAGAAGCCGCTCGCGCGCAACCTCACGGAAGCGGGTCGAGTCGTCGAACTTGCACGCGACATCGGCGCACCCACCGCCTATTTCGAGAACCAGATCCACATGAAGATGCTGCAGAACGCGCGCGAGCAGCTCGCTCCGGTTACCGAGGCGATGGGTCCTCTGGCGCTCGCGCGCGCGAGCGAGGAGCACGCCGGCCCGCACAACGGCTGGTTCTGGGACCCCACACTGCAGGGCGGTGGTGTGCTCTCCGACATGGGCTGCCATTCGCTCGCGGTCGGTTGGTATCTGCTCACGCCTCCGGGGCGGCCCGTCGGGTTCCTCGAGCCGCAAACCGTCGTCGCCGACGTCGGCTTGCTCAAGTGGGGGCAGCCGCGCTGGCGACGCGAGCTGCAGGAACGTCACGGAGTCGACTATGCCGCCACTCCCGCCGAAGACTTCGCGACCGGCTTGGTGACCTACCGCAACCCCGAGACCGATGCGCGCACGAAGGCCCAATTCACCGTGTCGTGGATGTACGACAAGCAGGGTCTGCGATTGCTGGTCGACGGCCTCGGACCGGGCTACGCGCTCGAAGCCAACAGCCTGCGCTCGCCGCTCGAGATCTTCATCGGAGACGCCGCGGCAGCATCGGTCGGCGACGCCGAGCTCGCGCTCGAGAAGGCGACCGCCTCGCAAGGTCTGCTCGCGGTCCAACCCAACGAACCCGATCTCTACGGATACACCGACGAGAACGTCGACGCGCTCGCGTCGTTTCGTGACGGCCACGACGGCTTGCTCGACTTCGACTACGGGCTCGAGATCGTCCGGCTCACGATGGCGGCGTACCAATCCGCGGAAGAGGGGCGCGTCGTCGACCTCACCGACACGGCGACGCGCGCCGCGCTCGACGACTACGTGCCGCTCATTCAGCAAGGCCGCGGCGCCGAGGTGCTGCGGGTCGTGACGTAGCATCGCTGCATGGCGATCGAACGGGTCATCTCCTCCGACTCGCATGTGAACGTGCGCCACGAGCAGGTGAAGGCGCACCTCGCGTCGAAGTTCCACGACGACTACGACGCCGCGCTGATGGAGTATGGGCGCGTGGTGTTCGGCGGCAACGCGGCCAAGGCCAACCGGGGCGGCGCCGAGATCCAGCACGCGTCGTGGGGGCGCGACGGGCACTTCGACCCGCACGCGCGGCTCGTCGACATGGACACCGACGGTGTCGACGTCGAGGTGCTGTATTGCGAGGTCAGCGCGTACCGGTACCTCTACCTGCTGAAGAACGGAGCGCGCGAAGCCACTCGCGCCTTCAACGACACGTTGTACGACTTCGCCTCGGCCGACCCGGGCCGGCTCGTCGTGAACTATCAGGTTCCGATCCACGACATCGACGTCGCCGTGAGCGAGGTGCAGCGCATCGCGGCGGCCGGTGGCAAGTCGCTCCAGCTCCCGGTCTTCCCGGCCGAGCTCGGTCTGCCCGACTACTTCGACGAGCGGTACAACCGGCTGTTCGCGGCGATCATCGAGACCGGTCTTCCCATCACGTGCCACATCGGGCTCAACACCGCGCTCGACGGGCTCGCGAGGCGCGACCCCACTCCGCGCCTCGCCCTCACGCTCTCGTGCACGCCGCCGACGGCCGCCGAAGCGCTGGGAATCTGGCTCCTGACCGGCATCCTCGTGCGCTTCCCGGAACTCCGCGTCGTGTTCGTCGAGCCCGGTCTCGGCTGGGTCGCGTGGTACCTCTCGTTCGTCGACGACATGGTGCTGCGCCAGGGCTACGAGTTCCCGGTGCTGGAGGGAGAGCTGCCGAGCTTCTACTACCACCGGAACATGGCGATGACGTTCATCGACGAACCGGACTCGGTTCGTTCCTTGCGGCACATCCTCGGCACCGAGAACCTGATGTGGTCGAGCGACTACCCGCATCCAGTGTCGACCTGGCCGAACTCACTGGCGACGATCAACGAAGAGCTCGCGGGCATCCCCGACGACGAGCGCGACCTCATGGTGTGGCGCAACGCCGAGCGGATCTGGAACATCTAGCGGCGTTCAACCCGTTCGGGAGATCGCGGCATGGCGCGAGACATACTGCCCTGAATGTGGGTGGCGTCGGCCAGCTACCGATCGCGACGGAACGGCGCCGACACGGAGCGACTCGATGAGCGGCCGCGGGTCGCTGTTCGCCTCCTAAAATTGGGGGTTGACAGGGCGAACGTATGTTCGTAGAGTGGCGGTGGAACTTCCCCAGGTTGGGTTTCGGCGGCGGGGAGGTGTGCGCGTGGCGAGTGTGTTCGAGGAGGCCCGGTCGGTAGCGGCCGCGTTGGAATGCCTGGTCGCACGCCTCGAGCCCGGTGCCCTGGACTCTTCCGCCGCCAAGAAGCTCGTCGACCTCTTCACCAAGTGTGAGCGCCTCTCGGTCGCGGGGCGGGGTCTGGTGGCGCGGCGGGTCGAGTCCGGGATGGCGTGGAAGCAGGAGGGGCACCGCTCCGCGGCGCACTGGCTCGCCTCGACGACGGGAGTGAGTGTGGGGTCCGCGACCAGGTCGCTGCAGACCGCTCGCGAGCTCGAAGCGCTGCCGGCGACGGCGGCGGCGTTCCGGGGCGGGGAGCTCTCCGAAGCGCAGGCATCGGAGATCGCAGCGACCGCGACGCTCGATCCCGGCGTGGAGCATCGGTTGTTGGACTCGACGCGGTCGGCGGTGTCGTTCAAAGGACTGCGCGACCAGTGCCGCGAAGCATCCGTACGGGCGCTGGACGATCAGGCAGCCGCACGACGGTTACACGAGACGCGGGCGCTCCACACCTGGACCGATCGCGACGGCGCCTACCGGATCGACGCCCGCCTCGCACCCGACGACGGCGCGTTCGTGGAACGGGCGTTGCGTGACCGCACCGACGAGATCTTCCGCGCAAAGCGTGCCGTCGGTCAGCTCGAACCACGCGTCGCGTACGCCGCCGACGCATTCGTCGCGTTGGTACGGGAGGGTCCGTGCAAGCCGATCGAGGTCCGCCTCGACGCCGACCACTCGGCGATGGTGCGCGGCTACGTGGAGCCAGGTGAACGCTGCGAGCTCGCCGGCATCGGCCCCATCCCTGTCACCATCGCCCGCGGACTGCTCGACGACGCCCGCATCACCGTTCTGGCTCGTGAAGGCACCGAGATCATCAAGGTGTCGTCACCCAAGCGGACGATTCCGGCGAAGCTGCGGCGGTGGCTGGAACGCACATACCCGGTGTGCGGAGTCGACGGGTGTGACAACGAACAACGCCTCGAGATCGACCACATCGTCCAAGTCGAGGACCACGGCCGCACCAACCAAGAGAACACTTGGCGCATCTGCTCCCACCACCACAAACTCAAGACCTACTACGGCTGGCGAGTGGTCGGAGAGCCCGGCACCCGACGACTCGTCCCACCCGACGACCCCGACCCGCCATGACCCGCGATGAGCACGAGTATGAGACTGCGCTGATCACGCCACGCCGGTGCGCTGTGTTACGCGATCCCGAGTCGCTCGTACTGCTCGCCGGGCGCGTCCACCTCGCGCAACGCCTCGCGCAGCATGTCGAGCATCTCGCGCTCGATCTGCGTGCCCACGAGATCTTCGTGCTCGTCGGGATCGTTGTCGACGTCGAAGCAGTGGTGATCGTCCACACAGTTCATGCCGGCCCAGTAGGGGAGCGCATCACCCGGCTCGAACGGCTGACGAATCACCGGCACGTCGGTGCCGGGCATGAAGTCGAGCCGCGCGCGCTTGTCCGGAGGGGCGAGGAGGGTCGGGAAGCCGTGAACCGGCATCGTCGACCAGCGGTTCGACCACATCGAGAGCGGGAAGTTGCTCCCGACGGGCCCGCGCGCGTACTTGCGGCGGCCGTCGGTGATCTGCACCCAGTTGCCGTAGACGCCACCGATCGCCCACTCGCGAATCGACCCCGCCTCTCCCGTGAGCAACGGTACGAGTGACCGGCCGTGGGTGCGGTGCTCGGGCGCAACGTCGAAGATGTCGGCGATCGTCGCGAACAGATCGACGCTGGTGGTGAGCGCGTCGCACTCGGTATCTGCAGGAACGTCCGGCCAGTGGACGAGGAGCGGCATGTGGCCGAGCGGCTCGTACTGCATCACGCCCGGCTTCCCCCAGATGTCCTTCTCACCGAGATAGTGGCCGTGATCCGTGCACACGATGACCGCGGTCGAATCCCAGAGCCCCTGGTTCTCGAGCGTGGCCGTCACGCGGCCGAACCAGTGGTCGATCATCGAGAGTTTCGCCCCGTAGTTGGCGCGGATCTGCCGACCTGCGCGTTCGGTGAGCCGGCCCTCGGCGATTGGGTTCACGTCGTACGGCGGCCAGATCAGCAGTTCGTCGCGCCAGTCGGGGTCGTACCGATGTGCCCACGGTGCGGGCGTGTCGAACGGCTCGTGCGGATCGAACTCGTCGACGAAGAGCAGCCACTTGTCGTGGTGCCGAGCCGCGCCTTCGATCCACTCGGCCGCAGCGCGCATCGTGCGTGGCCCGGGGAAGTCCTCTTCGCTGCGGAAGTACGTGCGTGACGTGTCGTACGGTCGATGGAGCCCGCGTGCAGCGCGCGCCGGCAGCACGGGCGCGCCCACCGACGTGACATCGGGATACGTTCGCCACGGGTCGCCCTCGTGACCGCGTACGTAGTCCCACGCGGTGAAGTCGCTGTGGTAGTTCTCGCCACCCGTCTCGAAGAGGTGCGGATGGTCGGACGCGAGCATGGTGACCACGCCCGCACTACGAAGACTCGCAGTGACGGGCTGCTCCCATACCTCGATCGAGCCCCACGGCTTCCAGAGGAAGTCGACCGCGCCGCACAGGATGTCGTGACGGGCGGGCATGCACGGCAAGGAGCCGGTGTAGTGGCGCGTGAATCGCACGGCGCGCGTCGCGAACGCGTCGAGGTTGGGCGTGTCGAACTCGCGGCCGCCATAGCTCCCGAGCATGTGCCGGTTGAGGCTGTCGAGCAGCACGACGACGACGTGGTCGACCGTCATCCCTGCCCGCTCTCGGTGCTTCGCACCGGGGCGCTCGGCCCCCGCCTCGTTGCGAGCCGGGGTACCCGGCTCGCG
>JBBDHW010000048.1:8022-24638 GCA_040880805.1 Acidimicrobiia bacterium
CCCCCCCCCCCCCCCCGCCACTCGGCTCACCGGTTCCGGTATCCGTGGACGAGCTCCGGGAAGCGGGGATCGGGCTTCCAGGGGAAGACATCGCTCGTCTCCGCGAGCCAGTCGAGGAGGCGGGTGCGGAGCTCGTCGAGCATCGACGCGTGGTCGGGACGATGCGCGAGGTTCGTGGTCTCGGCCGGATCGGTAATGCGGTCGTAGAGCTCGTCGCCTTCGCACGCGCGGTATACGTACGTGTAGGCCGGTGTGCGGAGCGCAATCGCGGTACCCACGAGCTCGGGCCGGTCGTGCTGGAGGTCGGTCTTCGCTTCGTAGATCCATCCCGCGCGTTCGAAGAGGTTCTCGTCGGTGGGCCGGAAGCCGCCCTCGGTGCACGCGAACTCGCGATGCGGAATCGTCGGGTCTGCCAGCACACGCGTGAGGCTCCGCCCGAAGTGTGTGTGGTGCACCTCGGCGCCGCCCAGCTCGCAGACGGTGGGGAGGAGGTCGACGAGCTCGACCATCGCGTCGGCGACGCCGCCCTCCACCACGCCCGGCCCGGCGATCACGAGCGGGTTGCGCGTGAGGCACGCGTCGAGGCCCGACGGCCACTTCTCCACGAGCCCGAAGTCGCCGAGGTACTCGCCGTGGTCGGTGAACACCACGAACACGGTCTTGTCGAGCTCACCCGTGCGCTCCACCGCGTCGACGATCCGGCCAAGTTGCCAGTCGACGCGGCTTGTCATGCCGTAGTAGGTGGCGACGATCTCGGCGAGGTCGTCGTCGGTGAGCTCGTCCCATCCGTACGCGGCGCGCAACGCCGACATGAAACCCGGCTTTCCGCTCGCCGCCGACGCCAGGATCGGTTCCGGCACGAGCGCACGGTCGTGGAGTGAGAACCACGGCTCTTCCACCGAGAAGGGAGGGTGGGGGAACACGAGCGCGATCCACAGCAGCCAGGGCTGGTCCGCGGGCCGTCCGTCGGCGAGCCACTGCTCGGCGGTGCGGATCGCGGCTTCGTCTCCGTCGGTCACCACGTCGTCGCCCCGCGATCCGAAGTAGAAGCCCCGAGTGAGACGGTCGGGCAGCGCGGCGGCGTTCCCGGGCGAACCCGGCTCTGGTTGCACGAGGTACCCACAGAAGTCGGAGCTTGTTTCGGTGACCCCGGGCGCGAACACGTCACCGCGGTGGCCCGGAACGGCGACGTAGTAACCCGCGTCGCGCATGATGCCGAGCAGGTTCGGCTCCCAGGCCTGCAACAGGTGGGTGAGCGTGCGGTGGCCGGCGACGTGCGGATACCAGCCGCTCATGAACGACACCCGGCTCGGTCCGCACACCGGGTGCTGGCAGAACGCGTTCTCGAACCGCACGCCGCGCGCCGCGAGCGCGTCGATGTTGGCCGTGCGACACACCGTGTTCCCGAAGCACCCGAGGGCGTCGGCGCGCAGCTGGTCGGGCATGAAGAGCACGACGTTCGGACGGCCGGGCACCGCGGAACCTTACGACTCCGCAGCCTCGGGCCGTCAGTTCCGGTATGTTGACTACCGAAAGTGCACGATTGGGGGAACCTCATGAGCAAGCTCGCCGTGATCTCCGTCGACGGCCATGTGAAGGCCTCGCGTACGGGCTACCGCGACTACATCGAAGGGCGGTACCTCGACGAGTTCGACGCCTGGGTCGCGTCGATGGAGGGCATGCCCGACGCGGGCAACAAGAACCCCAAGTTGCCCGACGCATCGCAGTGGGACTCCAACCTGCGCCTCGAGCACCTGGAAGCGCAAGGCGTGGCTGCCGAGGTGCTGTTCCCGAACGGGTTGGCGTTCGTGGACGCGCGGTTCCAGGACGCCGCGACGTCGAACGACCGTGAACTCGCGCGCGAGGGCCGCCGCGCATACAACCGTTGGCTTGCCGACTTCTGCTCCCAGGTGGCGGGACGGCGCGCCGGACAGGCCGTCGTGTCCTTCGACGACATCGACGAAGCGATCGACGACGTGCACTGGGCGAAGGCGCACGGCTTGATGGGTATCTCGATGCCCGCGCTCCAGCCTGGCGGCACCTACTTCTTCGACGAGAAGCTCGACCCCGTGTGGGCGGCGATCCAAGACGTCGACCTGCCGATCTCCCAGCACGGCGGGAACGGGCTACCACAGGACTACCCGCCGGGCTTCGCCGCGATCATGGCCATCGCGCTCGAGCAGTCGTTCTTCTCCGGTCGTTCGATGTGGCAGCTCATGATCGGTGGTGTGTTCGAACGGTTCCCGAACCTCCGGTACGCACTTGTCGAAACGATGGTCGACTGGGTGCCCGGCACGCTCCGCTTCATGGACGGGCTCGCGGCGCGGAGCGACTGGATGGAGTTCGCGCGCATGATGGGCCGCGAGCCAACCATGAAGAAGCTCCCCACCGAGTATTGGGCCGCGAACTGCTTTGCCGGCTGTTCGCCCCCCGCGCGCATCGACTACGAGCTGCGCTACGAGCTCGGCGTCGACACCATGATGTTCGGTGTCGACTACCCGCACTTCGAGAGCATCTGGCCCGTCACCAAGGAGACACTGCAGGGCACACTCGGATGGATCGGCGTGCCGGAGCAGGAGGCACGCAAGATCCTGATGGAGAACCCGGCCCGTGCGTACGGCTTCGACCTCGAAGCGCTCGCACCCCACGTGGAGCGGGTCGGCTACGAGGTGTCGGAGCTCCTCGATCCGTCGAATGCGGATCCGGGTGGCGGCGGGATCGGCCTTCACCGTCCGGGCCATGCGCCGCTCACGCGAGCCGCAATCTAGGCAGCCCGACCGCGCGATCGTTCGGCCGCGTGGCAAACTCGGTTCACCGCACTCTCGGCGACCAAGGGGGGACCGATGAGGGGTTTGCGCTCGGCCCGCGCGATGCGCACGCGCGCCTTCGTGGGCTTCGTCACGTGCTCGCTCGCGCTCGGTGCCGTGGCCGGCGCCGCGGGAACCGCGAGCGCCGCCGAGAGCAAGATCGGCACCCCTGCGACCGGAGCGCTGACCGACCTCGCGTTGAAGAACCCCGATTGCGATCGCAGCACGGGTCGGTTCAGGTTCCAGTTCTACGCCGCGCCTCCGTGCGTGAAGGCATGGAAGGACGGCGCCGACAACGGCGGTGCCACTGCGCAGGGCGTCACCAAGAACTCCCTCAAGGTCGTCGTACTCTGGCACGAGCTGCCCGATGCGCAGATCACCGGCGAGGCGGGTGTGTACACGAACCAGGCGACCGGCAAGAACGAGCCTGGGGCTGCGCGCGCCGCGCTGCTCGACGAGAACGAGATGTTCAAGCACGTCTACGAGACGTGGGGGCGCACGGTCGAGTTCGAGTTCGTGGCCTCGACCGGCTCCGACGAAACCGCGCAGCGCGCCGATGCGCTTGCCATCAAGGCGATGAAGCCGTTCGGTGTCCTCGACCTTGCTTCGAGCATCGGCACTCCCGGTGTCGGCGGTGGCCGGGTCTTCGAGCAGACCCTCGTGAACGCCAAGGTCCCGTACGTGGCGCCGCGACCGACGGAACCGCTCTTCGGATCGCGGGTCTATGCGTTGACGACCGCCGAGTTCGTGAAGAAGCAGCTCGACGGAGGCAGGGCCGAGTACGCGGACCCGAGCTTGAGCTCGCAGCCGCGTAAGTACGGGGTGCTGCATTCCACCAACTTCGATATGGACTACATGCTGGCGCAGTTCAAGAAGCTGAAGCTGCCCATCCCGGTCGATGCCGAGTTCACCGTTCCTGCCACGCAGTCCGACACCCGTACGGACGCGGCGGCGGTCGGGGAAGTCCTTCCCCCATTGATCACGCGGCTCAAGGACGCGGGCGTCACCACCCTCATCATGCAGACCAACCACTCGGTCGCCGGGGCTGCGTCCAGGGTGATGGCGCAGCAGGAGTGGTATCCCGAGGTCATCGTGACGTCGGCGCCCTACCAAGATCTCGACCTCTTCGCGCGTGGCTACGACCAGAAGGTGTGGTCGCACGCGTTCGGCATGGTGTGGTTCCCGCCGTACCTGAAGGGGCGCGCCGACGAGACGGCCGCCGCGTTCCAGTGGTTCTGGGGTACCGACCGGGGCACCAGGTGGGCCATCGCGTTCACGCAACTCCTGGCCCTCTACTCGGCCATCCAGTTCGTCGGGCCCCACCTCACTGCCAAGTCCGTCAGTCCCGGAGTCCTGGGCGAGATCTTCTCGCAAGGCGTCGCGGCGGGTGGCTACTACAGCAAGAGCGCCTTCACCATCGAGATCAAAGTGGCCGCGCCGGGGGAGATCAACCCGCGTGGCGTCACCATGGCCTGGTACAACCCCGAAGCCACCGGGCCGGGCAACTTCAACCTCGGCGGTGACGCGAAGGGCAAGTACGTGTACCTCAACCAGGGGAATCGCTTCATCACCGGGCACCTACCGGCGGCGAAGCAGAAGTTCTTCGACTCCTCCGCGTCGTCGGTCACGTTCGATGCCCCGCCGGCCTCGGAGCCGACGTGGCCGAAGTACCAATGCGTCGGCTGCCCGAGCACCGGGTCCACCGACATCATCCCCGCCGCGCAAGCCGGCTAGAACCACAAACCCGCTCAGGGCAAGGCCTCCGGAGCGGGTCGTGGACTCGCGTGGGAGGGAGTCTTAGGATGCGCGGGCGACTCTGGGTGGGTCGCCGGGGGAGGGCACGGGACATGCGACACCGGTTCGGATTTCTCACCGCGGGTGTCCTGATCGCCGGAGGCGTCCTCCTTCTTCCCGCGCACGCGCTCGGCGCGGCGACGGCCAGCGGCTGCAAGGGAACGGCCGTTTCCTTCGACGCCGACGGCAAGAAGCTCGACACGGTCACGGCGCCCGGTCCCGGTGGCACGTCGGACAACCCGTTCGAAGTCGACCCTGAGGGCACCGTCAAGTGGGAGGCGTCGGCCGCGCCGGCGGTACCCGACGATGGCACGTGGACGGTCGAGACGAAGAGCACCCCGAAGCTCAGCTTCGGCGGCGACGGCGGGCTCGACCAGTCGTCGGGTACCGAGGCGCTGAAGGACCACCTCGTCGTCGACGTCCCGATCATCGGTGAAACGCGGGTGGCGAGTGGCAAGTTCTTCGTGAAGGTGGTCGTCGAGGGCGGCGGCGTCACCTGCACGATGTCGGGCTACGTGAAGATCAACGGATCGCCCCTCGGCACTCCGATCTTCTGGGGTGGCGTGATCCTGGGTGCGCTCGGTCTCCTGCTCGCGTTCACCGCGACGCCTACGGCAACCGCCGGCGCCACGGCGGGAGGTGCCGGCGCCACGGCGGGAGGTGCCGGCTCCGCGCCCGCACCCGAGCCGGCCCCGGAACCGGTCGAGGGCTCGCCGGAATGGGACGAGCCGCCGCCGCCCGCCGCCGATCCCACCTGATTCTCGAGAGAGGGCATGTCGATGCGTGGTCGCAAGATTCATCCGATCCGGGGCATCTTCGGCGGGATCCTGTTCGGACTCGGTCTCGCCCTGATCCTGATCTCGCTCGGCGTGGTCACGTTCGGGACGAACGCGCCGTTCGTGGTGGTCGTGATCGCGTTCCTCGCGGTACTCGCGTGGAGCATCTTCGGCCCGCGCAAGCGCAAAGGTGCCGAAGCGGCGTAGCGCTACGCAAGCTCCGGACAGAACGATCCGACCTCGGACGCGGTCTGGTCGGTCGGGGTGAGATCTCCCGTCTTCGTGTCGACGCGCCAGGTCCCGCGGGCGGGACCGTCGCGTTCGGATACCACCACGGTGAACACGCCGCCGCCGTCCGAGGTTGCGTCGTAGCCGAGGTCGTCGGCGGTTCCCGACGGGGCCCCGCCTTCCGAGACGAGGTCGATGCACCGTTGCAGCGCGTCGCGCACCAGCGTGATCGCGGTCTGCGAGTTCCCGGTTCCCGATGTCGTGGTGGGGGCCGGCTTCGTGGTGGTCGTCGTCGCCGGCTTCGTCGTGGTGGTAGAGGTGGAATCGCGAGGGGGCAACGTGGCGTTCACGTCGCTGCCGCCGCCGGTCCCGACCGGACGACCGAAGGGTTGGCCGGTGCCGACGTCGACGACCACGATCACGGTGATGGGTTGCGGTGCCGGCGTGACTACTTGCACCACGGTGGGCTCGAACCCCGGCCAGGCGGGCCCCCGATAGTCGGGTGACGTCTTGACGGGTTCCGGTTCCACGAGTGGGTTGCCGCAATAGCACTTGACGCGCGGCACACCGAACTTGTCGACGAGCACGGCGGTGCCCGCCTCCAGCACCGACTGCACCGCGGTCGCCGCGCCGCTCGCGAAGCCGTGATTCGTGACCCGTGTGTCAGCACGCAGCAGCACGCTCGTGAGCGCGCTCACGTAGCCCTGGATATCAGCGACGTTGATCCCGAGCGTGTTGGCCCAGGCCTTCGCCTTGTCGGCGTTCTCCTGGAGGAAGGCCACCAGCTTCAGCGGGTCGCACACCGACGAGTCGCGCGTCCCACCGTAGAGCCCGGGCTCTCCGCCGCTCGTACTCGGGATCCCGCCGCCGACGGGTGCGGGCGGCGGCACCGCGTTGGGGTTCGTGGCGAGCGTGCTGGGCACGACGACGCTCGGATCGATACTCGGCGCGGTGAACGGGCCGCTGTTGCCCACGCGTGTGGCGTCGCGCGGGTCCAGGAAGATCTCGCCCGCGGTTGCCTCGTCGCCCGACGACAGCACGGCCACTCCGGCGACGCCCGCGATCAGCGCGACCACGATCACCGCGCCAACGAGGCGTCGATTGCGGCGCCGTCTCGACCCGCCACCGGATGATGATGCTGCGGCCGGGCCAGGTGGAGGACCGCCTGATGGAGGACCGGCCGATGGCGGACCAGCGGATGGCGTTGCTGCCCCGCCCGCGCCCGCGGCGCCTGGCGACGGCGGACCGGTGGCCGCGGCGCCCGCCGACGGGGGACCGGTGGCCGCAGCGGCCCCTGCCGCGGCCCCTGCCGCGGCGGCGACGGGACGGATGATGGTTTCGGCACTGCCGCTCTCGACCGGCACCGCGCGCACCGATCGCAGCGCGTCGGCCCATTCGGTCGCCGACGCGTAGCGCTGCTCGGGCTCCGCCGACAGCGCACGCGCAAGGGCTGCGTCGAGCGCCGCGGGCGCGTCGTCACGAATCGACGAGATCGGCGCGGGTGTCTCGGTGAGCTGTGCTCGCATCACCGCGCCGACCGACTCGTATGGGTAGGGGACGCGTCCTGCAAGGAGCTCGTAGAGCACGACACCCGCCGCGTATACGTCGCTGCGTTCGTCGGCGCGCCCCTCGGACTGCTCAGGGGCCATGTAGTGCGGAGTGCCGGCCGCGATGGTGAACGCGGTGGCGGCGTCGAGCGCGCGCGCAACGCCGAAGTCGGCGAGCACCATGCGCTCGGTGCGCGTGTCGCCGTGATGGCTGCCGATCGTGCGGTACAACACGTTCGACGGCTTGAGGTCGCGGTGCACGACCCCCAGCCGGTGCACGACCGCGAGTGCCTCCGCGATCTCGATCCCGATGTCGAGTGCTTCGTCGATCGAGTACTGCCGGCCCTCGCTCGCTCGTGTCTTCATCCGGTCGGCGAGGCTCCCGCGGTCGGCGTAGTCCATGACGAAATACGGACGACCGTCTTCGAGCTCGGCGACCGCGTGGACGCGGATCACGCGGTCGGAGTCGAGACGCCAGAGGACCCGCGCCTCCTCGGCGAACCGCCGCCTGACGTCGTCGTCGTGCGCCCAGTTCTCGGCGAGGACCTTGATCGCGACCTGCGCGTCGAGTGCCTCGTCGCGTGCCAGCCAGACCGTCGCGAACGCGCCGCTGCCGAGAACGCGCTCTGCGTCGTAACGGCCGATCCTCTCGGGCACCGGTCCTCCCGCCTCCACCATGCCGTTTGGCCGAGGGTGCTTGCACCCGTCAGCCGACCCGAGCAGGCTAGCTCCGAGGAGGGCGGGAACGATGGACGATCCAGGCGGGAGTCTGCGCGCAACCGTCGCCGGCCGCGACATCGACGTGGCGGATGGCGCGGTTCTCGGCCGCCGCGACGACGCCGAGATCCTCGTCGACCACGTGCTCGTCTCCCGCAGCCATGCGGTCCTGCGGCGGACGTCGACCGGCTGGGTGCTCGAGGACCTCGGTTCGAGCAACGGCACGTTCGTCGACGGCGAACGCGTGGAACGGGTGGTGATCACCGCGACCGTCGGCGTGCGCCTCGGCGATCCGGTGGAAGGCCCGCTCGTCGAGCTCCGACCCCTGGTTCCCGAGCCCGCGGTCGCGGTTCCGGTTTCAACGGCTCAGGCGAAACAGAGTGTGATCTACCGGCCGGTGAGCACCACAGTGCGTATCGGCCGCGCTCCCGACAACGACCTCGTGATCGACGACCTCCTGGTCTCGCGACACCATGCCGAACTGCAGGTCGGCGCAACGGGCACAGGTGAGATCGCCGACCTCGGCAGCCACAACGGCACGTTCGTCAACGGGCAACTCGTCGACCGCGCGGCGGTGCGCGAGCTCGACGTGATCGGCATCGGCCACCACCAGTTGCGGTTCGTCGACGGCGCGCTCGAGGAGAACGTCGACACCGGTGAGATCTCGTTCGAGGCCTTCGGCCTCACCGTGCGCCTGGGCGACGGGCGTGTGCTCCTCGACAATGTGAGCTTCGCGCTCGACCGCAACACGTTCCTCGCCGTGGTCGGACCTTCCGGGAGCGGGAAGTCGACGCTGCTCAACGCGCTCACCGGGTTCAAGCCGGCAACGGAAGGCACGGTTCTCTACGACGGGCGCGACTTGTACGCGGAGTACGAAGAGCTGCGGTCGCGGCTCGGTCTCGTCCCTCAGGCCGACATCGTCCATCCCGAGCTGACCGTGCGCCGTGCGCTCGAGTTCGCGGCTGCGCTGCGGTTCCCTCCGGACGTGACGCGCGCGCAGCGAAGCGAGCGCGTCGACGAGGTGCTCGCGGAGCTGGGGCTCACCGAGCGCGCCGATGTGGTGATCGAGCAACTGTCCGGTGGTCAGCGCAAACGCGTCAGCGTCGCCTACGAGTTGCTCACGCGACCGTCACTGCTCCTGCTCGACGAGCCCACCTCCGGTCTCGACCCCGGCTACGAGCGCAGCCTCATGGAGAGCCTGCGCGCGCTCGCCGACGACGGACGCACCGTGATCGTGGTGACGCACAGCATCGCGAGCATCGAGCTCTGCGACCGCGTGCTCTTCCTCGCCCCGGGTGGCCGTGTCGCCTACTTCGGTCCGCCGCGCCGCGCCGCGGAGTTCTTCCGCCGCGACGACATCGAAGAGGTATTCCAGGACCTCGGCTCACAGACCGAGCGCGACTGGACCGGTGAGTTCGCGGCGACCGACGACTACCGCCGGTTCGTGGAGGAGCCGATCGCGCACGCGGGTGACCAGCCCGCGCCGGCGCAGCCGGTGGAGGCAGGCGCGCGTGCGTTCGTCCGCCGCCGCTGGTTCCGCCAGTTCACGACGCTGTGCCGCCGGTACTTGGCGGTCCTTGTCTCGGATCGGCGGACGCTCGCGTTGCTCGTGCTCCAGGCGCCGGTGCTCGGCTTGCTCATGCTCTGGCGGCTCCCGAGCGGAGAGCTTGGTCCGCCACCTCAGAACACGCTTCGCCTGCTCTCGAGCGCGTCCATCGTGATCTTCAACCTCGTCATCGGCGCGACGTGGATCGGCATGTCGAACTCGGCACGCGAGATCGTGAAAGAGCTGCCGCAATTTCGACGCGAGCGCGCTGCCGGGCTCTCGCTGTCGGCGTACCTCGCGTCGAAGGTTGCAGTGCTCGGCGCGATCACGATGTTACAGATCATCGTGTTCACACTCATCGCCACCGCGTCGCAGAAGGGTCCGAACGACGCCGTCGCGCTCGGCTCGGGCAAGGTGGAGCTTGCCGTCGGCATCGCGATCGCCGCCATCGCCGGGATGTCACTGGGGTTGTTGATCTCGGCGGCGGCGCGCACCACCGAACAGGCGATGACCGTGCTCCCGGTGGTGCTCATCGCCCAGATGGTGCTCGCCTCGGGCGCGGTCTTCCCCGACGTGACCGAGCGCGTCGGCCTCCGACAAGCGCGCGAGGTCGTCACCGCGCAATGGGGTTTCTCGGCAGCCGCGGCGACGGCCGACCTCAACCAGATCCAGGCGTTCAACAACCGCGTCCGCGCACTGCGCCAAGTCGACCTGAACAAACCGGAACAGATCATCAGCGCGGTCTCACAGCCGACGAAGGGCCCGTCGCGCTGGGCGCACCGACTCGGGCCCTGGCTCACCGACATCGCCGTCATGCTCGCGCTCAGTCTCGCCGCGCTCATCGCCGCCGGTCTCCTCCTCGCGCGGCGCGATCCCGGGCCCGCGCCGTGAAGCGCGTGCGTGCGTTCGTGCTCGCGGTGACGACCGCGCTGGTCGCGTTGCCCGCCACGCCGTCGGGTGCCGCCTCACCACCGCCGTCGTGGCAGAAGATCGTCAAGACGCTCGAGCCGCGTCTCGATCCCGCCTCGAAGAGTCCGTGCAACCGCGGTTCGGTGACGTGCGTCGACGCCGTGCTCAAGGAGATGAAGCGCCGCGAGCGTGCGTTCGCGGTCAAGTGCAACCACAACGTGATGTTCAGCTACACCTACCGCGTGACGACGGAGCACGTCCGCTCAGGATGGCCACGAGACTTTGACAGTCCCGCCTACATCGCGCACATGGACGCCATCTTCGCGAAGTCCTACTTCGACGCATACGACCGGTGGAAGGACGGCGGGAGCGGTGTGTCCGAAGCGTGGACGATCGCGTTGGACGCGGCTCGGTCGAAGAGCGTGAGCGGGCTCGGTGACATGCTGCTCGGCATCAACGCACACATCAGCCGTGACCTCCCGTTCGTCGTCGAGCAGGTTGGCCTCCTCGGGCCGGACGGCTCGAGCGCGCTCGACGACTACAACCGTTTCAACCAGATCATCGTCGAGACACAGGGTCTCGCCCTCGACGGTGCGGCCCGCCGATTCGATCCTGAGGTGGCAACGGTCTCGATCCCCGGGCTCGTGGTGGGCAAGGATGGCCTTCTGGAGCTGTTCAGCGCTTGGCGCGCCGAGGCGTGGGCCCGCGCCGAGCAGCTCGTGAGCGCGGCGACCCCAGAGGACCGTCAGGCCGTCGTCGACGAGATCGAGGCGATCGCGCTCGCACGTGCGCTGTTGATCCAGGTCGGCACGGCCTACGTGCCCTTTTTCTCGAGCACGGCCGATCGCGACGAATTCTGCCGCGATCACCGTTCGTGACCGGCGTAGCCTGTGACGATGCGCGAGAAATCACCACGTTCGGGCAACGACAAGAAGCAGGGCAAGAGCCTCAAAGAGAAGCGCTCCGTCAAGAACGCCAAGAAGGCGGAGCGCGCGCGGGAGCGCAACGCGTAACCGCGAGGAGCGAAGGAAGCGAATCGGGGTACCCCCGATTCGCCTGAGCGACGCATGTTCAGGTCGGGCACCCGCACGGTGCGCTGCCGCAGTACGGGCAGCCGTTCAGGTAGCGGGCGAACGCGTCGTCGAGCGACAACCCGAGCTGGTTCGCCAGCGATCCGAGCCAGGCCAGGACGTCGCCCAGCTCGTGGAGCTGCTCGTCGCGCGTGCCCTTCCTGATCGCCCGCGCGAGCTCACCCACCTCCTCGGTGAGCCACGCCACCGCGGCCGGTAGGCCACGGGCGCGGTCGCGCTGACCGTAGGTGCCTTCCATCAAGTCCTGAACGGCTGCGAGCTCCATCCGGGGAGTCTGTCGCGTCGAATGGGCGGACGGGAGCGCGGATGCCAGACTGTCGGGAGCCACACGGGGAGGACCGCAATGCGCATCGACGACATGATCCTGGTGAGCATCGACGACCACGTGATCGAGCCGCGAGACATGTTCGAGCGACACGTCCCCGAAAAGTACAAGGACGACGCTCCGCAGGTCGTGAAGAACGACAAAGGCATCGAGCAGTGGGTGTTCCAGGGCACAACCGGTGGCTCGATGGGCCTCAACGCGGTGGTCACCTGGCCCAAGGAAGATTGGGGCATGGACCCCACCAGCTTCGCCGAGATGCGGCCCGGCGCGTACGACGTGCACGAGCGCGTCCGCGACATGAACCGCAACGGCATCCTCGCGTCGATGTGCTTCCCGACGTTCGTCGGATTCAGCGCGGGTACGTTCCGACGCGCCGAAAACAAGGACATCTCGCTGGTCATGCTCCAGGCGTACAACGACTGGCACATCGACGAATGGGCGGCGGCGTATCCGGGCCGGTTCATCCCGCTCGCAATCGGGCCGACTTGGAATCCCGACGCGATGGCTGCCGAGATCCGACGGGTGTCGCGGAAGGGATGCACCGCGATGACCTTTCCCGAGCTCCCGCACATCGAGGGGTTGCCGAGCTACCACAACCTGGACTACTGGGGTCCCGTGTTCGACGCGCTGTCCGACGAGCAAGTGGTGATGTGTCTGCACATCGGTCAGGGGTTCGCCGCGATCAACACCGCACCCGACGCCCCCATCGACAACATGATCATTCTCGCCACGCAGGTCTCTGCGTTCGCCGCGCAAGACTTGTTGTGGGGACCGGCCTTCCGTACCTATCCCGACCTGAAGGTTGCATGGTCGGAAGCAGGGATCGGTTGGATCCCGTTCTTCCTCGACCGCTGCGACCGTCACTACGTGAACCAGCGGTGGCTCGGCCACGACTTCGGCGACAAGATGCCGAGCGACATCTTCCGCGATCACTCACTCGCGTGTTATGTGAGCGACCCGGTAGCGCTCAAGGTGCGCCACGACATCGGGATGGACATCATCGCGTGGGAGTGCGACTACCCACACTCCGACTCGATCTGGCCCGACGCGCCCGAGACGGTCATGCGCGAGATGGAAGGCGCCGGCGCCACCGACGACGAGATCCACAAGATCACCTGGGGAAACACGGCTCGGCACTTCCGGTTCGATCCGTTCGCACACACGCCGAAGGAAGAGGCAACCGTCGGCGCGCTGCGCGCGCAGTCGCCCGACGTCGACACCACCATCCGCTCGCGTCACGAGTGGGCCGAGCGCTACGAGGTTGTGTCATCTATCGGCTGAGCGTGGCGACGAGGGTCAGGTGGCGCGGGTTCCGGAGCGCTGGATTGCCCGCCGGTCGGTGCCGAGGTAGGAGCTGATCACCGCGGGGTTCTCGCGCACCTCGATCGGGGTTCCCTCGGCGATCACAGAGCCGGCTTCGAGGCAGTAGATCCGGTCGCTGATCGACATGACCATCGGCATGTCGTGCTCGACGATGAGGATCGACGACCCGAGGTCGTGCTGGATCGTCTTGATGAGCGGCCCGAAGGCCTCGGTTTCCTTCTGCGCGACGCCGGCCGTGGGCTCGTCGAGCAGGATCAAGCGCGCGTCGAGGGCCAGCAGCGACGCGAGCTCCACGATGCGTCGCGTACCGGTGGAGAGCTCGCTCACGAGTCCGCTTGCATAGCGGCTGAGGCCGAGGTACGCGATGATCTCGTCGGCCTGCTTTCGCTTGCGCCGCTCGACGAACGGCGACGGCGGCAGTGCGAGCAACGACGGGATCAGGAGCGAGCGCTGGCGGGCCTCGAGCGCGACCATCACGGTCTCTCGTACCGTGAGCCCGCCGAAGCCCCGCGCGTTCTGGAAGGCGCGGCCCATGCCTTGACGGGCGCGCCGGTACGCCGGCATCCGGTCGATGCGGCGGCCGAAGACCTCGACGTTGCCCGACGACCGCACGAAGCCCGAAATGGCGTTCATCAGCGTCGTCTTACCGGCACCGTTCGTACCGATGAGCCCGACGACCTCGCCCGGACGGACTTCGATCGATGCGCCGACGACCGCGTACCGGCCGCCGTACTGCACCCTCATGTCGCGCGCCACCAAGGGGAACGGCGCCGCATCGTCACCGGCCACCTCACTCCCCGGTTTCTCCCGGCTTCGTGTCGACAGATGCGCGAGCGTGGCGTCGCTGGTGCGAACCGGCGGCTTCCAGTTCGTGCGGCGCGCGATGAAGCCGAGCAGCAGGTCGCGCCCGGAGTGGACGATCGAGATCAGGCCGCCCGGGCAGTAGAGGAGCAGTATCAGCATGCCCACGCCGCTGGCAAAGAGCTGGAGCTGCTGACTGCTTTCGAACACCGTGGGGATCCCGATGATCACGATCGTGCCGAGCACCGCGCCGGTCACCGACGACAAGCCGCCTACCACCGAGACCGCCAGGACGCGTATTGATTCCTCAGCCGTGAAGTAATCGGGGATCTGCGTGGTGTGTCCCGCGGCGAAGAGTCCACCGGCGAACGCTGCCACCCCGCCCGACAGCGCGAACGCGATCAGCTTCGCCCGCGTGGGCGACACCGTGTACGCGGCCGCGTTGCTCTCGTTGTCGCGGACCGCGAGCAGCGACCGGCCGATCCCGGTGCGGCGGAAGTGTGTCACGAGCAGGATGACGAGCAGCGCGGCGCCGAAGCAGAAGTAGTAGTACGCGCGTTTGTCGGTCGCGAATTCCCACGGACCGACGGTAGGGGGGTCGAGCCGCGCGCCGAATCCGGTGAAGGAGTTGTTGAACCGGTCTTGCAGGATCAGATAACTGCTGACGACGATCGCGAAACCGAGGGTGATGATCCCGAGGTACAGGCCGCGGACCCGGAGGGCGGGGATGCCGATGATGATCGCGATGCCGACACCCCACGCCACGCCGAGCGCGACCGACGGGAGGAAGCCCATCGACTGGCTGTAGTACGCGGTGAGGTACGCGCCGACCGCGACGAACGCGAACTGCCCGAGCGAGAGCTGGCCGGCCCAGCCGGTGAGCACGGTCGCGGACACCGCGACCATGAGGAAGATCATGACCACCGAGTAGTCGATGAGGCGGCTCGGCAGTTCCTCGAACTGGGGGAGCAGAAGACCGATCACGAGCAGGATCGCGATTCCTCCATACCGAACGACTCGAGCCAGTGGATGCTCGAGGAGCTCGGCCTCCCCGGCGCGCGACCGCGGCGTCAGCGTCCACGCGGAGTCGTCGGACTGCGAACGCGCGCGCAGCAACACCAGGATCACCAGCAGGATGAACATGACGAGTGTGTTGAGGCCGGGATCCTCCGTTGAGTTCGCGAGGACCACCCGGTCGACGACGCCGAGCAAGACTCCACCGACGATCGCGAGCGGGAACGATTCCATGCCACCGACGAGCGCGGCGATGAGCGCGTAGAGCAGCAGGCTCGGCCCGAGCGCGACGCTGAGGTCGCTCGCCCGCTGGTTGAGGACGGGTCCGGCGAGCAGCGCGCTCACCGATGCCAGCACACCGGTGAGGACCCACACCTGGGTGGAGACGCGCTTGACCCGGATGCCCGAGAGCGAGGCGGCGCCGGGGTTGTCGGCGGCTGAACGCACCGCGAGGCCGAAGCGTGTGCGCTGCAAGAGGAAGGCGAGCACCCCGGCGATGAGCGGGACCGCGACGAGGACGACGAGCTGGTCGCCCCGCACGACGAGCGAGCCGATGGTCCATCGGTCGTCGATCGGGGTCGGGTACGACACCGGGAGGTCGATCTGGGGGAACTGGAGCTGGAGCAGGAGGATCACCTGCGCGACGCCGACGGTCGCGACGAACAGCAGCAGCCTCGGCTGGCTGAACAGCCGTCGGACCACGAGCAGCTCGGTGAGCCCGCCGATCAGCGCACCGGAGAGGATCGCGAGCGGGATGGTGATCGCGAACGACATGCCCTCGTTGACGTAGAGCACGGCCATGAGCGATGCACCGAACGCGCCGAACTGGCCTTGCGCGAAGTTGATGACTCCCGAAGCCCGGAACACGAGCACGATGCCGATCGCGAGCAGCGCGTAGACCAAGCCGACGATGACGCCGTTGAACACGATCTGGGAGGTGATCGTGAAGCCGCAGACCATTTACGCGCCCTCACCCGACAGGAAGACGGCGCGCAGCAGGTCACCGCGTTCCAGGAGTTCCTGGGCCGGTCCTTCGAAACGGACGTGGCCGCGCTCCATGAACACCGCGCGGTCGGCGATCGCGAGCGCGACGTTCACGGACTGTTCGACGATGACCATCGTGAGACCCTGCGCCTTGAGCTCCTCGACAACCCCCAGGAGCTGCTGCACCACCAGGGGCGCGAGTCCGAGCGACAGCTCGTCGATGAGGAGCAACTCGGGCTCCAGCATCACCGCCTTCGAGAGCGCGAGCATCTGCTGCTCGCCGCCTGACAAGGACCCGGCCCGTCGGTCCAGTCGATCGCGGACCACGGGGAAGGTCTCGAGCACGGACTGCATCCGCTCGGCCCGTCGGTCCGGGTCCTCGATCAGCCAGCTCCAGACCTTGAGGTTCTCCGCGACGGTCTGGGACGGGAAGAGCGAGTCGCCGCCGGGAACCTGCACCATCCCCATCGCAACACGAATCTCGGGATCCGTGAGCGTGATCGTGTGCCCGTTCATGCGGATCACACCCCGGTCCGGGAGCACGAGTCCGCCGATCGCGCGCAGCAACGTGGACTTGCCGGCTCCGTTGGTACCGAGCAGCGCGAGCACCTCGCCCCGTTTCACTTCGACGTTCACGTCGAAGAGCACCTGAAGCGGTCCGTAGCTCACGTCGAGGTTGTGCACCTGCAGAACCGGAACGTTCTCCGGATCGGCTGCGATCCGGCGTTGCTCCTCTTGCTCGTCGAGGAGCTCC
>JBBDHW010000048.1:24648-86356 GCA_040880805.1 Acidimicrobiia bacterium
CTCGACGACGAGTGAGATGTCGCGCTTCATGAAGCGGCTCCCCGACATCACGAGCGCGCCACCGATCAGAGCCGCCGGCGGCACGACGACCAAGAGCGCGGTCCGTTCGCCGTAGTCGCTGGCGATCGCGGCGACCGCGAGCCCGCCGAAGAAGCCGCCGAGCAAGAAGATGTAGAAGCCGATGAGCGCAAACGCCTGCGAGCGCATGCGGTACGGGACGACGGCCGAGATGGTCGGCCCTACCTGCGTGAACGCTGCGAGCTGGCATGCGTTCGCGATCGCGACGAGCAGGATGAGCGGCTCGACGGCGCTGAGCTGTGATCCGATGGTGAGGAACACGCCGTACGCGATGACGAGGACGCCAAAGATTCGCACCGCGTTGCGCGGGTCGCGGCGGAACAGCCGGTCGCCCATCCGTCCCGCGAGCGGGATCACGAAGAGGGCCGGGAGATAGGTGAGGGAGAGCACCCAGCCCCGCTTGTACGCGTCGAAGTGGTACGTCTCGTCGAAGAGGAAGCTGAGCCGCACCGGCACGCTGACGAGCGCGAAGCCGAGCACGCCGATCCCGAGGATGAGGTACCGGAAGCTCTTGACCTTGCGCAGGCGCGCGGCCGCGGCGCTGAGGCGTACGGGCGGGTCCTGCGAGCTGTCGAGGAGACGGCCGAGGATCGCTTCCTGCTCGTTGCGACCCCGCTCGGGTTCGCGCGTGAACACCAGCACGATCGCGACGAACAGAGCGGGAATCGCGACCGCGACCATCGCCCAGCGCCAGCCCTCGACACCGCCCGCCCACCCGGCGACCGCGCCGACGAAGAACGGCCCGACCACCAGCCCTGCCGGACGTCCGAGGTTCTCCATCGCGAACATGCGCGTCCGCACACCGATGGGGTACTGGTCGGCGATGAGCGCCGGCGAGATCGGGATCCGCGCCGAGCCGCCGAAACCGGCGCCCGCGCGCGCGACGGCCATCTGCAAGCCGTTCGTGACCGCCCCCGTGAGCGCCATGAACGCGGCCCACACGAACGTTGCCGCAGCCAGGATGCGCGTGCGCACATAGCGGTCGGCGAGCCACGCGAACGGGAGCGTGGCGACGACGAGCACCACGCCGCCGAGCGAGATGAGTCCTTGCAGCGTGGTCTTGTCGACGCCGAGCGTTCGCTGGATGTCGGGGGCCAGCACCTGCAGCGCGACCTGATCGAGGGTCTCGATCATGCTCACGAGCAGGAGGGCGAGGATCATCACGATCCCACCCGTCTCGAGCCCGGCACGGAGCGGCATGACTTCGCCGCCCACGCCCGGCAGGAGATCGTCGGGGAGGACTTCGCCGGCCTCGGCAGTGGCCTGCGCGTCCCGGCGCGCCTCCTCCTCCCGAAGGACGACGGCTGTGAGCGCGGCGGCGTCGTTCGGGTCGGACATCGAGAAGTTCTTCCCCCAAACCGACGCTCGGCCAAATGGGACGGCCGCGCTCGCGCCGTCCCTTCGTGGGGGTTAACTTACCAACGGATATCGGTACTGTTATTGCCGGGCGGGGTGCGAAGCCCCGCAGAGTTGGGGGGAAAACCGATGCTCCGGACGCCGTATCGCTTCGTCGTGCTCGCCTGCACGGCTGCGCTGTGCATGACTCTGCTGGCAGGGCCGGGCGCCGCGTCCGTGCCCCGCGTACAACAGGGAATCAACAAGGACTCGGTCGACGTCGTCGTGCTCGTTGCCGACCTCGACGGCCTGCGAGCGCAAGGCTTCAATCTGCCGGCCAAGCTCACGACCGGGAACCTCGAAAAGCGGTGGGAGGGCTACTTCGACTCGTACGGCAAGATCAACGGCCGTTCGATCAACGTGACCCCGGTTACCTGGAACCCGGTCGACCCGAAGAGCTTCGAGCCGGCGTGCGTCAAGGCCACCCAGGACAACCACCCGTTCGCGGTTCTCAACGCGAACGGGTACCGGGCGTCGAGTGTCGGCTGCATCACGGTCGACAACGGCACGTTCATGTTCTACGGCGAGGCCGTGTACAAGGGCCTGCAGCAGGCGTCCGGGAAGAAGCTCGTGAGCCTCGGCGTGCCTGCGGAGGAAGCAGCGAAAACCGGCATCTCCATCGCGAACAAGCAGAAGTTCTTCCCGAAGACCGCCAAGATCGGCTTGCTGTCGGGGAACGAGCCCGCGATCAAGGCCGCCGGCGACACCGCGGAGAGCGAGCTGAAGAAGGCGGGTTACACGATCGCGCCGGGCGGGAAGGTCGAGATCAACATCGTCGGCCAGGACTCAGCGGCCCAAGCGCGTGACGCGAGCGCGGCAGTGGCCACCATGCAGGCTGCCGGTGTCGACACCGTGATCGTCGTCGTGCCGTTCACAGTGAACTCGTCGTTCTTCGACGAGGCGAACAAGTCGGGTGCGGGCTTCAAGTACATGCTCGTCGACGCGTCGAGCTCGCTGTGCACCCAGTTCGGTGCGAGCCGGGTGCCGGGCCCCGTTGCGGCGGGCAACGTGCCGTGCGTGACCACGTGGGACACGCGAGCCGTAGCTGCGAAGAACGCGGTGAAGAAGGACAACGCCTTCGAGGCGAAGTGCCGCAAGGTCATGGACGCGACGTTCAACGAGACCACCCAGCCGGGCGTGCCCGCGGGTGACACCACCGATGCCAACGGCCAGACGCTCACTGAAGACCTTGCGCCGAACGAATGCGTCATGGCTGACCTCTTCGTGCAGGCTCTGAAGAAGGCCGGGAAGAATCCGACCACCAACAAGCTCTACGACGCGTTCCTCACTCTCAAGAGCAACCCGGCCGCGTACATGTCGAACGGCACGGGCGGCTTCTCGAAGACCAAGCCGTACTTCGCGAACCAGGTGCACCTGGAGATCCTCAACCTGGCGAACACCCAGACACCGAAGGACGCCAACGGGCTCTACGCAGGATGTCCGGCTCCGGTGACCTGCTGGGTGCCGCAGCTCATCGATGGGTCCGAGTGGTTCCGCGTGCAGGCCTCTACGTAATTACCTGCGTACTCACGTCTCGGACCAGAAGGCGCCGAGGCGGTCGGCGTTTTGGCGACCCTGGCGGATACCGGTCTCCGCGGCCGCGAGGGAACGCGTGCTGTCCATGAGGTTCAGCCCGAGCATCGCTGCCGCCTCGTCGTCGGGCACGAGCATCTCGACGGTGGCGCCGGCGTCCGTGAGCACGCCGAGTTCGTCCTCCATGCGCCGCCGGTAGCGCTCCATGCGCGGATCCGGCGTGGTCGCGAGCCGCGACGCGCCCATGAGAGAAACGATCAACACGCGGTCGTGTCCCTCGGCAAGATCGGCGTTGGTCCCGGAACGCATCCCGCCGTCGATGTAGCGATGGCCATCGATCGTGATCGGTGGGAACACGCCCGGGACCGCGCAGCTCGACGCGACCGCGCGCGGCAGCTCCGCCTGGTTCCCGCCGTCCCACACGATGAACGCACCGGTCTCCGCGTCGACCGCGGTGCATGCGTACCGGCGCGGCCATCCGTCGCCATCGAGGTGGCGGAAGTTGTCGACGAACCGCTGTTCGGGGACGGTCTCGGCCTCGAGCGCGAACTTGCCGATGCGGGCGCGTGTCCTCTCGGGATCGGCAGAGTCGGTCATGGCGCTGGCCATGATCGACATCAGCTGTTGCATCTGCGCACCGGGAGCCGCCGCGGCGGCGGCAGTCGCGGTTGTTGATACACGACGCGCATCGGCCTGGCGGTAGCGCTCGACCTGCTCGTTGAGGTTACGCCCGAGCGCGATCTGGGCGCCGACGACCGACCCAGCCGACGTGCCAACAATGAAGTCGGCGCCGGCGAGGTGCACATCTTCTTCCGCGAGTCCGACGGTGAGTCCTGATTGCCATGCGATGCCGACCGGTCCACCACCGCTCAACACGAGAGCGCGTGTCATAGGGGACAGTCTTAGCGCATGTCAGATGATCACGCGGACGCGGGCGCCGAGGCCGGTTCAGTGGGTAACCGTCGGCTGAAGAAGAGCGCGACGAGCGCGAAGCCCGCGAGCAGCGCCAGCGACGACCGCAACCCGGCCAACCGCGCGGTTGCGTTCTCGTCGACGATCGCGGTCGCCGTCTTGGGAGGCACGCCCGCATCGTCGAGCGCGGCCTCGAGATCGGCGTCCGAGATGAACGGGACGCCGCTGGTCAGCTCGGTCTGCGCCTTCGACGTGAGGTCGGCCGGCACCGCCGGGTTTCCCTCGATCCCGGTGAAGAACGAGCTCGTGAGGCTCGCGATGAGCACCGCACCTGCGAGTGCGGTCCCGATTGACGCGCCGAGGTTCGTCATCGTGTTCTGCACGCCCCCGACCTGGCCCGTCTGCTCGTCGGGTACGGACGACACGGTCACACCGCCGAGTTGCGACGCCAGGGCACCGATGCCCAGCCCGGCGAGCAACATCGGCAAGGTCACGATCTCGGGCCCTGCGCCTTCTTCGAGCGCGGCGATCAGCACTGCGAGACCGACGAAGAGCGCGAGGAATCCGAGTTGGACAACTCGACGCGGCGACGCGTTCGGGAAGACCTTCGGGATCCCGGCGGCGGCCAGGAGCAACGTGATCGACAGGGGCATGATCCGTACCCCCGTCTCGATGGCGGAGAGGCCGAGCGCGACCGACAGGTACAGCGGCACGACGAAGAACAACCCCATCATCACGAGGTACTGGAAGAAGAAGGCGGTGAGGCCGCTCCGGAGGCGCGCGATCCGGAGCAAGGCAGGGTCGACGAGCGGCACGCCGCCGCGGTCGATCAGTCGTTGCTCCCAGCTGAGGAAGCACCACAGCACGAGCGCGCCGCCGAAGATCAGCCAGATGGCGGGTGACAGCCCCAACCACTCGGGCGCGTCGGGCTTGGGTTGCACCAGCCCCCACACGCCGGCCCGCAGGATCCCGAACACGACGAGCCCCAGACCCGAGGCCGACAGCACCGCGCCGACGACGTCGAGACGTTCGTGACCCTCGGGTGGTACGTCGGCCATCTTGCGCGAGAGGGCCAGGATGCCGAGCACGACGAGCACCTCGCCGGCGAACACCAGTCGCCACGACAGATACGTGGTGAACAAGCCGCCGATGATCGGCCCCGCGGCGACTGCGATCGCGCCCGCCGAAGCCACCAGCCCGTACGCGCGGGGCCGGCCCTCGCGTGGGAAGTTCGCCGCGACGAGCGCGACGATCGCGGGCATGATCAGTGCGGCGCCGATCCCTTCGAGGAACGACCAGCCGAAGATCAGGACCGTGAGATTCGGCGCGAGCGCAGTGGTGAACGAGCCCGCGCCGTAGATCACGCAGCCGATCGAGAACGCGCGCCGGCGGCCGATCAGCTCACCGATCTTGCCGCCGGTAATCATGAACGACGCCATGACCAGCGTGTAGAGCGTGATGGCGGTCTGGATGCCGGTGACCGTGGTGCCGACGTCCTTGGCGACGGTCGCGATCGACACGTTCATCACCGAACTGTCGAGAGCCATGAGGAACTGGCCCGCGCAGAGCGTCAGCAGCACGACACGGGTCGCGCTGCCCGACGGTGCCCTACCCGGTGATGATGGCGCGCTCACGTCGAGGTGACGAGACGCTCAGTTCTCAGGCGAGCGCCTTCGCCTTGAGCTGCTCGAACTCCGCGTCGCTGATGACGCCCTGGCTCTTGAGGTCGGCGAGGCGCGAGAGCTCGTCGGCGGTGCTGCCGCTCGACGCGGTCGACTGCACGTACTGCTTGAACTGCTCGTCGGCCTTCTGCTGCTGCGCCGCCGCGCGCTCGGCCATCGAGCCGCCGCGGGCGATCAGGTACACGAACACTCCGAGGTACGGAACGACGATCACGAAGATGATCCATGCCGCCTTGCCGAGGCCACCCATGGTGTGGTCGCGGAAGATGTCGGCGAACACCATGATCAGCAACCAGATCCAGATGAAGAAGAGGAAGAACCAGAGCATGGAGAGGAACACCTCTCCGACGTGCCAGCTGTTACCGAGGATCATCGAGATAACTCCCATCTAGGTTTGCGCGGCCATTCGGAGCCGTCGGTCAAATGCCGAGGATCTGTGCCTTCTTCGCCGAGAACTCCTCATCAGTGAGGATGCCTTGTTCGTGCAGCTGCGCGAGTTGCGTGAGCTCGGCATTCATGTCGGGCTCCGCTGCCGCGGGAGCAGGTGGCGGTGCAGCCGCCGCGGCCGCGGCCTGCTGCTGGTCGTACTGCGCTTGGTCCTGCGCGGCGTACTTCTCTTGTTGGTGATGCCGCACGCTTCCGGAAACGACGGTCGCCGTGCCCACCACCGCTGCGGTGCGCAGGAGGGGGCGTCCTCTTCTCATGAGTGGCATTGAAATCTCCTCTTGTCGATGGTTCAGTTTGCCGCGTCGCGGTCGGCCAGGATCTCGTCGAGCGCCGCCGGCGGGATCGGGATCCGCGCGAGCAGTTGCCCTCCGGAGTGCACGACCGCGTCACGGAATCTGGTGGCCCACACGTTCTCGAAGAGGAGGATGGCGGCAGAGGAATTCGGCTCGAGTCCCTCGGCCAGGTCTTCGACGTCCTCGTCGGAGATCAGCCCTGCGAGCTCTTCGACGAGCGGATCGAACGCGCCGCGAGCATCCGGGTGGAGATCCTCGAGCTCGATTCCGGCAGCGTTGCCGTCGGCGTCCTTCGCCACGAAGACGAGGTCGATCACGCGGATCGTCCCCGACTCGACGAGCTCCTGGAGCGCGGGAGCGATCTCGCCGCTGAACTGGTTCCCGGGGAACTCCACGAGCACGACCTCTACCGGCCCGAGTTCGGCCATCGTTCCGCTCCTTCCGGCGCCGCGCCTGGCGGGCACTCGACGGTTGTCGGGCGACAGCATGGCGTAGATCGGAGGTACGGCGCCATCCTGACCATTTCGTTGTCGCCTCGGTCACAAATGGCCCGCATGAGCGACGCGTACGGCGCCGAGGAATCGCCCTTCCAGCACCGTGCGCCGCGTCCGGCGTGGAGGCGCTGGGGAACAGGAGATCGCAAGGACTTTCGCGCGCATCAAGACCGCGTGCGCGGGATCGTGAAAGGCTGCCGATCGTGCGGATCGGAGTGTTCATCGGCGACGTGAGTGGTCGTCGTACCGACGTGGACGAGTTGCTCGACGCGGCGCGGGACGCCGAGGCGCGCGGGTTCACCACGGGGTGGGTGCCCCACATCCCCTGGAGCCTCGACGGCCTCACCGCGCTCGCACTGGCCGGCCAGGTGACGAACACGATCGAGCTCGGCACCGCGGTGATGCCCACGTATCCCCGTCACCCGTTGGCGATGGCGCAACAGGCGATGTCGACGCAGGCAGCGACCGAGGGTCGACTCGCGCTGGGCATCGGGCCGTCGCACCCGGTGGTCATCGAAGGGATGCACGGGCTCGCGTACGCGGCGCCTGCCCGTCACACGCGGGAGTACGTGGAGGTGCTGCGCGCCGCGTTCGCCTGCACGGGAAACGTGGAGCATCACGGGGAGTTCTTCGACTTCGCGTCGATGCTCGAGGTACCCGGCGCGTCGCCCGCTCCCATTCTGGTTGCTGCGCTCGCCCCGCAGATGTTGAAGCTGGCCGGCGAGGTTGCCGACGGCACCATTACCTACTGGGCGAACGAGCGAGCGCTGACGGAGCACATCGTGCCGCGCATCACTCGCGCGGCGGAGGCGGCGGGCAACCCGGCGCCCCGCGTCGTCGTCGGTCTTCCGGTCGCGGTCTGCGCGGATCCCGACGCCGGACGCGAGCGCGCGGCTCGACTCTTCGGGGCATACAACGCGATCCCTACCTACCGGCGCATCATGGCGCGGGGCGGTGACGCGGCGCCCGAGGCAGTCGCGATCATCGGCACCGAATCAGAGGTGCACGCGCGTCTGCGCGCGTACGCCGACACAGGTGCAACCGACCTGTGCGCTGCACCCTTGGGCCTCGACACCGACTCCGACGCGTCCCGCGCCCGCACCGTGGACCTGCTCGCGTCGTTGACCCCCGACTTCTGACCCCTCCAACGCGCGTCAGACGGGGATGTCACCGGCGATCGTGACGCGGTGGAGTACCCGCTCGCCGTTCGCGACGTCGGCAACTACCGCGTGCTGGGTGCAGCGGTTGTCCCAGATGATGAGATCGCCCACCTGCCAGTGGTGTCGCCACGTGTACTCCGGCCGACACCCTTGCGCGTAGAGGTAGTCGAGGAGCGGCTTGCTCTCGGCTTCGGTCCAGCCCTCGAAGTGGCTGGTGTAGTTGCCGTTCACGAACAGCGAGCGCTTGCCGGTTTCGGGATGCGTGCGCACGACCGGATGCACCGCGGTGACCGCCTCGCGGTCGAGCCCAGCTTCCTTGGCAAGCTCGGTGCCCTTGTGTACGGCGCGCAGGCTGTGGACCGTGGCGCGCAGCCCGGGCGAGAGACCCTCGTACGCGAGGTACTGGTTGGCGAACATCGTGTCGCCGCCGTACGGCGGGATCTGGCGCCCGAGCAGCAGCGTGAGCGCAGGAGGCGCGGCGAGGTGCGTGGTGTCGGCGTGCCACGTGGTGGTGACCGGAGTGGGGTCGGACACTCGCATCACGCCGGGATACCCGTCGATCGACGGCACGTAAGGATGGATCGAGATCTCGCCCCACTGCTTCGCGAACTCGAGCTCATCCTCCGGACGAATGTGCTCCTGGCCGCGGATGCAGATGACGAGGTGCTCGCAGAACGCGTCGTGAATGACCTCGAAGATCGCGTCGTCGACGGGTTGTGCGAGATCGACGCCGGTGACGATTGCACCGAGCGCACCTGCTTCGCGACTGACGGAGATGCCGGACCTGACCGTGCTCGTCACCAGATCACCTTGGCCTTTGGCCGAAACCTGCTCCGATACGCTACCGAACGTGAACGAAAAGGTGTACATCCACGAGTTCATCGACATTCTCGGCCACAACCGTGTCAACTACATGCATCACATGACGGCGAACTGGAGCCCGATCGCACAGGAGGAGCGGCGCCAGCTCTGCTTCGGGGTCTGGGCAGTGATCGGCACCACCCGCGGGTGGCCGCAGGTCGTGAACATGTGGGAGGAAGACGGCTTCAACGGGTTGAGCCGATCGCTCGACCGCGAGTGCAACAACCCGTCGGTGCAGGACCCGAAGCTGGCGAAGTGGTGGGCGGAGGCGGCCAACTACCGCCGCCGGGGCGAGGACCGCGTGCTGGTTCCGGCCCAGTGGACCCGCACGATCGAGGAGCTCTGCGCCGACGGCGTGCGCGGCGACGTCTACGCGCACGAGCAGTTCCAGCTCCCGCAGGGAACGTCGGCGTCGTTCCTCGAGGCGGTGCGCGACGAAGCCGTCGAGGCGTTCGCGAAGTTCGGTTGGGAGCTCGCCGGAGCGTGGGAGACGGCAATGGTGAACGAGTCGGAGTGCTTTCTGCTCTGGTCGATCCCCACGTTCGGCCAGTGGGGTGCAGTCGAAGCCGCGCAACGCAGCGATGCAGGCCTGGCGCGCTGGCGCCAACGTACGTACGACCTTTCCACGCACCAACACCGATTCCTGCTCGTCGACGCGCCGCTCTCGCCGATGCGCGCCGGCCGCCAGCCCACGCGTGACGACCGGCATGCGGGCTGGGAAGACCTGTGACCGAAAACCGTGTCATTGGCAACCGCGTGGTCGGCGCGGGCGCGCTGCGCGCGTTCTCCGCTGACGTGCTCCGCGCACTCGGCGCCGACACGAGCACCGCGGCGCTCGTCGCCGAGTCGCTGGTCGACGCCGACCTACGCGGGATCGACTCGCACGGCATCCACCTCCTCGACCTCTACTGCACGCGCATCGGCAAGGGGCAGCTCGACCCTCGCGCCGTGATCCGCGTCGTCGACGACCGTGGTTCGGTGGTGCATCTCGACGGCGGCTTGGGCTTCGGGCAGCCGTGCGGTGTGCGTGCGATCGATCTCGGGATCGAGCGCGCTCGTGAGTACGGAATCGCGTCGGCGCTCGCGCGCGAGACCACGCATCTCGGCGCGCTCGGCTACTACACACGCCGCGCAGCGGAAGCCGGTTGCGTCGCGCTCGCGTTCCAGAACGGGCCCACGATCGTCCCGCCGTTCGGGTCTACCACTCCGTTGTTCTCCACGAACCCGTTCTCCTACGCCTTCCCGGCCGCCGAAGAGCCGCCGATCGTGTTCGACATCGCGACCACGGCCGTTGCCGGCAACAAGCTGCTGCTCGCGAAGAAGCGCGGCGACCCCACGATCCCCGAGGGCTGGGCCAACGACGACGAGGGCAGGCCCACCACCAACACGGAGCGCGCGTCGGTCCACCATCTCCAATGGTTCGGCGGCCACAAAGGCTTCGGCATCGGATTCCTTGTGGAGCTGATGGCGGGCGTCGCTGCGGGCAGCAGCTTCGGACGTACCGAGGACACCGCGTCGCCCGCCCGCGGGGGCGACCGCGTGGCGAAGGGCTTCCAGTTCGTCGTGATCGACGCCGAGCGATTCATGCCCGCGGCCGAGCTCCGGGCGCGCGTCGACACACTGATCCGGGACGTGCACGCGAGCGCGGCAGCTGACGGTGTCGATCACGTGTACGTTCCCGGCGAGATCGAGCACGACACACGGGAGCAACGCCTTGCGGAGGGGATCCCGCTCGCCGACGGCGTGGTCGATGTGTTGAACGCGATCGCCTCCGATGTCGGGGTGCCACGGCTCTTCGACGACACCCGAATGGCAAAGGACCGCGCATGACCGACTACTACGGCTACTCGACGATCGCGACGTCACTCGACGACGGGATCCTCCGCGTCACGCTCAACCGGCCCGACCGGCTCAACGCGCTCGACCGACCGATGCACAAGGAGCTCCGGACGCTGTTCGAGCGCATTGCGCACGACGCCGACGTGAAGGTGGTCGTCGTCACCGGTGCGGGGCGGGCGTTCTGCGTCGGTGCCGATTTCCAGCAGATGCGGGACAACCTCGCCGCCGCCGACTACCCCGACGGCCGGCCCGACATGCTGGCCGACGGCGCCGACATCGCGCGGGGCATCCTGCGTGTCCGGCAACCGATGGTCGCGATGGTCAACGGGCACGCGCTCGGCATCGGTGCGACGCTCGCGTTGTTCTGCGACGTCGTGTACATGTCGTCGGCGGCGAAGATCGGCGACCCGCATGTGCAAGCCGGCATCGTCGCCGGCGACGGCGGCTGTGTGCTCTGGCCGATGCTCCTCGGCATCAACCGCGCCAAGGAATACCTGATGACCGGCGACCTGCTCTCCGCTGAGGACGCCGACCGCATGGGTCTCGTGAACCACGTGGTCGCGCCCGAGGCGTTGGAGGACGCAGGCATGGCGATGGCACGACGCCTCGCCGCCGGGCCGACGCACGCGATCCAGTTCAACAAGCGCGTCGTCAACAAGATGCTCGAGGATCAGGTCTCGCGCCTCTACGATCTCTCGCTCGCGCTCGAGTGCGTCACGTTCGAGACCGCCGACCACCACGAGGCCGTCGAGGCGTTCCTCGAGAAGCGCGAGCCCACGTTCGGTTGACTCGGCACAAGCCGTCGAGGTCGACTACGAGCATCAACGGTCATCGTGGAAGCCCGAGCCCTCTCTGTGCGATGAGGTTTCGCTGGATCTCGCTGGTACCGCCCGCGAGCGTCGTGCCGGGCGCGAACCGGTAGCAGTACTCGAAGAAGCCGTCGATCTGTCCGGCGCGGTCGATGCTGCGCACGAGCCCCTCGGACCCGGCGAGGTCGATGGCCCAGCCCGCGGCGCGCGTGAACGAGTCGCTCGCGAACAACCGCACCGCCGCGCCGTCGGTGCCCGGGAGACGGCCTGATGCCGCGACCCACGCGGCGCGTCCGGCAAGCAGGTCCGACACCTCGTTGTCGATCGCGAGCCGCACCAGGCGCTCGCGCACGACGGGATCGTCGATCAGGGCCGAGCTTCCGTCGTCGGGAACGCGTTGCGCGAACTCCTCGACGACGCGGAGCAGCCGTTCACCGTCGCGCACACCCCCCGCGAGCCCGCGCTCGAACGACAGCGCAACGAGCATCACTTGCCACCCGCCGTCGATCTCGCCGACGCGCCACTCGTCGCTCACGTGCACACCGTCGAGGAACGTGATGTTGACGCGTTTGCCCGGAAGTGTGCGGACTTCCTGCAAGGTGATGCCGGGAGTGTCCATCGGCACGAGGAAGAAGGTGAGCCCGGCATGCTTCGGGCCTTCGGTGTTCGTGCGGGTGAGCAGGAAGATCCAGTCGGCCTCCTCGGCGACGCTGGTGAACATCTTCTGGCCGTCGATCTGCCAGCCGTCGGCATCTCTCACAGCACGGGTGCGCGCGGCTGCGACGTCGGAGCCGGAGTCGGGCTCCGTGTAACCGAGGCAGACCATCGTGTCGCCCGACAGCAGCCGCGGGAGCACGTCGTGGCGGATCATCTCGTTCCCGACGCGCGCGAGCACCGACGACACCATCACCACGTTGCTCAGACCGTCGTACGGCGCGCCGGCTCGCTCGAGCTCGGCGAAGAGCGCCGCAAGCTCCTCGGGATCGCGGCCGCCACCACCCTGGGCCTCGGGGAGCGCCTGCGCGATCCACCCGCGCTCGCCGATTGCCCGGTGCAGCGGCCAGCTGTGGATCGTGCCGGTCTCGTGGACCTGGTCGCGCACCTCATCGGTGAAGTTGGCGGCGATCAGTTGTCGCACCTCTTCCCGGAATCGTTCTGTTGCCTCCGACGCCATGAAGTCCATCAGCGCGCCCCAGTGGGTGATCCGTAGCGGTGCGCGGCGAGTCGTCGGTATTCGCGGACAGGCGCGTCGAGCACGAGCGGCCAGCCCTTGGCGCGCCGGTAATAGAGCTGGATGTCGTATTCCTGCATGTACCCGTAACCGCCATGGAAGTGCAGCGCGCGCTCGGACGCGCGCTGCGCTTGCTCGGAGGCGAACAGGAACGCCATCGCCGCGAGGTCCGGCGCGTCGGCGTGGTCGGAATCGAACGCCCACGCCGCCTTACGGGCGAGCAGCTGCGCACCGTCGAGCGCGACGGTGACGTCGGCGAGCGTGTGCTGGATGGCCTGGAAGGATCCGATCGGCTTGCCGAACTGCTGCCGCTCGGTGACGTACGTGCGTGCCAGCTCCAAGGCACCGCGGCCGAGACCGGCGAGCGCGGCCGCGGTGAGCGCGCGCCACTCCGCCAGCCCGGTCTCGTACAGCTCGTGCGCGACGGCACCCGACGCGACGACGGTGCCTCCCGCGATCGCCCGATGCGCGAGCGGTGCCGACGCGAGGTTCGGCACCGCGACGCCGGGAGGATCGGTGGTGACGAGGAGGAGATCGTCACCCTCGAGCGCGAGCAGGAGGTGCGCGACCGCGCCGGCGGGCACGAGGCGCGCCATGCCGTCGACGGCGGGACGGAGTGCGATGGTCGCGATGGTCGTGCCGTCGACGACGCCGTGAGGGACAACGCCGTCGGGGAGGTCACCCGACACGCGCGCGAGCAGCCGTGCGGCAACGACGTGCTCGACGAGCGGCACCGGCGCGAGGTACTGCCCGAACACCGTCACCGCGAGCGCGAGCTCGAGCAGCCCGGCACCACCACCCCCGTTCGCTTCCGGAATGGCAATTCCCGGCCCGCCGGCGGCAACCACCTGGGACCAGAGCATGGGAGCGAACCCGAGGGTCTCGTGCAGCCGGACAGTCTCCGGTGCGCAGTTGCGTTCGGCGATCGAGGTGAAGAGGTCGACGAGCGCGGTCTGCTCGTCGCTCAGTTCGAGGTCCACGAGGCTCTATATAACATCCCTCTCGTGCTTGATCGAGTCTGCCTGGCTCCGCACGCGGTCGCGCGGTGGGCCGACGAGACTCCCGATGCGATCGCGCTCGAACACGTCGACGGCGAGCGCGTCACCTACACGGAGCTGAATACGCAGAGCCGCGCGTGGGCGTCGGCACTCGAAGCTCTCGGAGTGAGCGCCGGAGACCATGTCGCGACGATGCTCCCGAACACGTTCGATTCGCACCGCGCGGTGATCGGCCTCGGGTGGCTGCGCGCCGTCGAAGTGCCGCTCAACACGGCGTACGTCGGTCGCATGCTCGCCTACGCCCTCGACCACGCCGATGCCACCACTCTCGTGCTGACGTCCGAGTACTCCGATCAGGTGGCGGCGATCCGGAATGAAGTTCCGAAGTTGGAGAGGGTGGTGGTCGTCGACGACGACGAATTCCGCCACGCCGCGGGTGCCGGGCGAGACCGCGAGTGGCCGGGGCCGGAGTATCGCGACATCCATTCGCTCATGTACACGTCGGGAACCACCGGGCCGTCGAAGGCGGTGATCACTCCGTGGGCGGTGATGTACCAGTTCTGGTCGTGGGTGCCCGACGACGCGCTCGGCGCGGGCGAGGGTCTGTATTGCACGATGCCGATGTTCCACAACTCCGGTCGGTCGGCGTTCAACTACGCGATGGTGCGCGGCGCGCGTTTCGTTGTGCGCGATCGGTTCAGCGCTAACAGCTTCTGGGACGATGTGCGTGCCACTGACTGTCGCACCGCCGCGCTCATCGGCCCGATGACCGCGTTGCTCTACTCGGCACCGCCGTCGCCCGACGACGCCGACAACCCGCTGCGCGACGTGATCCTCGGCCCGATGATCCCCGAGATCGACGACTTCGAGCGGCGGTTCGCGGTGCGCACGGCCACCTGTTACGGGCAGACCGAGGTGGGTATCCCGATCTCCACCGGCTGGGATCATGGCCCATGGGCAAACTGTGGTCGCACGCGCACCGACTACCCGTGGCCCGACGCGGTGGTCGTCAACGAGTACGACGAGCCGCTTCCGCCCGGTGAAGTGGGCGAGCTGGTCGTCCGCAGCGCCGAGCCGTGGGCGCTCAACGTCGGGTACTACAAGATGCCCGAGCAGACCGTGGAGGCATGGCGGAACGGGTGGTTCCACACCGGCGACGCGTTCCGCGTCGACGAAGACGGCTGGTACTACTTCGTCGACCGCCTGCGCGATGCGATCCGTCGGCGCGGGGAGAACATCTCGTCGTTCGAGGTAGAGACGAACGTCTGTGAGTACGACGACGTGCTCGAGTGTGCGGCCATCGGCGTGCCCGCAGTGCACGGTGAGGACGACGTGCTCGTCGCCGTGATCGTGCGCGACCCGTCGAGTTTCGATCCCGCCGCGCTCTGCGAGTTCCTGGAGCCGCGGATGCCGCGCTTCATGCTGCCGCGCTACGTGGAGGTGGTCGACGATCTCCCGCGCACCGAGGCGTCGATGCGGGTGCGCAAGCACGAGATCCGTGCCCGCGGCGTCACCGGCCGCACCTACGACCGCGAGAAGAAATAAGAACTAACGCCGCTCGAGTATGACGACGGGGATCTCGCGTTCCGTTCTGGACTGGTAGGTGTCGTAGCTCGGCCAGACCTCGGTCATGGTGGCCCACAGGCGCGCTTTCTCCTCGGGCGTGGCCGTGCGTGCGGTCGCCGGGAACCGGTCGCCGAGCACCTGTACGTGCACCTCGGGGTTGGCCGACAGGTTGCGGTACCACTGCGGGTGCCTCGGCGCACCGCCCACCGACCCCACGATCAGGTACGTGTCACCGTCCTGGCCGTAGATCAACGCGTGCTTGCGCGTCTCACCGGACTTGCTCGCCTTCGTGGTGAGCACGAGGCACGGCGCGCCGTTCCAGATGTGACCCTCGGCGCCGTCGGTCTCTTCGTAGCGGGCCACGTGGGCGTCGCCGAACAGGCTGAGATCGAGCGGTTGTCGTTGGGTCATGCCGCATACGGTATGCGCCGTGCCGGAGACGAGGACGGCCGAATCGATGACAGGTGGAGCCGCGCTCGCGCGCCAACTGCGCGCGCAGGGCGTGGAGGTGATCTTCGGCCTCCCGGGAGATCAGCTCATGGCCGCGCTCGACGCGCTCGTCGACGTGCCCGAGATCCGCTACATCGTCACGCGCCACGAGCAGGCCACCACCTATATGGCCGACGGGTACGCGCGTGCGGGAGGCAAGCCCGGCGTCGCCATGGTGGTGCCGGGTGTCGGCGTGTACAACGCGGCGGCGGGTCTCGCTACCGCGTACGCGTGCTCCTCTCCGGTGTGCCTGATCGCCGGGCAGGTCAACCGCGACGGCATCGGACGCGATCTCGGCCTGCTCCACGACGTCCACGACCAACTCGACCTCGTCCGCCCGATCACCAAGTGGGCCCGCCGGGTACTTGACCCCGCGGAGATCCCTGGCGCAATACGAGACGGGTTCCACGCGATGACGAGCGGTCGCAAGCGGCCCGTCGAGATCGAGATCCCGCCCGAGACGCTCGCCGAGAAGACCGACGTCGAGCTGCTCGAGCCATTGCCGGCGGACGTCCCGGCGTTCGACGCCGACGCCGTCGAACGGGCGGCATCACTCCTGGCGGGCGCGTCCTTCCCGCTCATCGTGGCGGGTGGGGGAGTGGTCCTCGGTGACGCGACCGACCAGCTCCTGGTGGTGGCAGAGCTCCTCCAGGCCCCGGTGATCACGACACGTGAAGGCAAGGGCGCGATCGACGACCGCCACGCGCTGTCCGTCGGCACGATGTGGGTGAACCCGCGCATGCGGCCGGTGATCGACGCCGCCGATGTCGTGCTCGCCGTGGGCACCCGGTTCCAGGGCTTGAACCTTGCGCCGCACCAGCAGTTGGTGCACGTCGACGTCGATCCCGACCAGATCGGGCGCAACCGGGCCGCCGACGTCGCAGTGGCGGGAGACGCGCGCACTGCGCTCGCGGCGCTGGCCGAGCTGCTGGCGCCGTGTCCGTCGCGCGTCAACGAGATCCGAGCGATGCGCGCGACCTCGGACGCGCAGTTGCGGGAGGTCGGTCCGCAGGCGGCGATGGTCGAGGCGTTGCGCGCGGGCGTGCCCGACGACGGCATCCTCGTGTGCGATACCACCACAGTCGCCTACATGTGCCACATGTACTACCCCGTGTACGAACCGCGTACCTACCTCTCCACGTCGTACATGGGCACGCTGGGCTTCGGCTATCCAGCTGCGCTCGGCGCCAAGGTCGCCCGTCCCGAGCGGGCGGTGGTCACCGTCGTCGGCGACGGCGGGTTCCTCTTCGCGTCGAACGAGCTCGCGACCGCGGTGCAGCACGGTATCCACACCGTCACCGTGGTGTTCGACGACGGCGCGTACGGCAACTCGAACCGCGACCAGCGCGAGAAGTACGGCGGTCGTGAGCTCGGCACCCTGTTGCAGAACCCCGACTGGGTGATGCTGGCGCACGCGTTCGGCGCCGAGGGCGTCGTCGTCGACGATGTCGAGAAGCTCCCCGCGGCGATCCGCGACGCGACCGAAGTTGATGCTTCCACCGTCATCGCGGTCCCCATGGACCGCCTCCCCTCGCCCTTCTGACTCAGGGGTTGGGTTCTCTCGGTAATCCCAGACCCAACTGGCCGATAGTGGTCCGTTGGATCTCGTTGGCGCCGACGCTGAGCGTGGGGTGGAGGCGCTCGACGGCCTCGTAGGCGAACCAGCTCGCCAATGGTTCGTCGCCGAACCAGCCCGGCTCGAGCACGGAGCCCGGGCCGAGCAGCGCGTTGCCGACACGCGCGATGCGCTGCAGGAGCTCGGTGGCCCACACCTTGCTCATGGCGGCTTCCACCGCCGGCGCCCGACCGGCGTCCTGCAACGTGAGTACCCGCTCCGCGAACCGCAGTCCGATGAACAGCCGCGTGGCAAGGTCGGCGAGCGCATCACGAGCGAGCCGGTCGGAAGTCCCCCGGAACGCATCGACCAGCGCGTACACGTTCCGGCTCGCCCAACCGAGCCAGGCCATGCCCGACCGCTCGCTGAGGAGCGCCGCGCCCAACTGTCGCCATCCGTTGTCGCGCGCACCCAGGAGCGCGTCGCCCCCGACGCGTGCGCCGTCGAAGCGAATCGTGCCGAGCGTCCAGCCGTTCGCAGTGGGGACGCGCTCGACCGTCACGCCCGGCGTGCTCATGTCGACGAGGAACATCGACAAGCCGCGCGATCCTTCTGACGACGGGTCGGTACGCGCAATCGTGCAGCACCAATCGGCCTTGTGCGCGGCGGTCACGAGTACCTTCTCGCCGTCGAGCACGAACCCGCCCCTGTCGTCGTCGGTCGCGGTCGTGGCGATGTTCGCGAGATCGGACCCGGCACCAGCCTCGGTGTACGCGATGCACGCGATGCACGTCCCCGCGGTTGCCGCGGGCAGGAACCGATCGCGCTGAGCCTCGGAACCGAACGCGAGCACCGTCGGAGCCACGAGCACGGCGACGGTGTCGATCAGTGGGGCGTCGTGGTAGGCGGCCTCGAAGCTCACCACCGCCTGCCAGCTGCGGGGCCGGCCGCCGCCGCCGTACTCGTGAGGCAGGCTCACACCGACGAGGCCGGCCGCGCCCGCGCGTGCGAGCAACGATCGTTCGAAGGATTCGTCCCAACCGGTGAGGTCGAACCGGTCGCGACGACCGGCGATCTGATCCGCACGCATCTCGGCGCGCAGGAACGTGCGAACCTCCTCGCGGAACGTCGCGAGGTCGTCGGGAAGCAACAGATCGGGAAGCGTGCGCGCATGTTACGGACGCCGCGTCCTTGCTCGCGCTGATGCTCGGGCCTACGATCCAAACGCTGTTCCATCGGCGGCGCTGAAATGTCGTCGCCTCGAGAATCGAGGGAAGCTCCGATGACGAAGCTCGCGGGCGATCGCTACATCGTGATCTCGTCGGACGGCCACGCCGGCGCGCAGATGGAGGAGTACCGCGACTACCTCGAGAAGGAGTGGCTCGACGAGTTCGACGACTGGGCGAAGTCGTACGTGAACCCGTTCACCGACCTGCGCGGCGTGACCGCGTACCGCAACTGGGATTCGGCGAAGCGGCTCGAGGAGCTCGAGGACGACGGGGTGGTCGGGGAGGTGCTCTTCCCGAACACCATCCCGCCGTTCTTCCCGTCGGCCAGCCTGGTCACGCGCCAACCCAAGACGCGCGACGACTACGAACGCCGCTGGGCCGGGCTCAAGGCGCACAACCGCTGGCTCGCCGACTTCTCCGCCCGCACCCCAGGTCGCCGCGCGGGCATGGCGCAGATCTTCCTGAACGACATCGACGACGCGGTCGCGGAGATCCGCGCCGCGCGCGAGAACGGGCTCTTCGGCGGCATCCTGTTGCCGGGCGTTCCCCCCGACTCCGGCCTCGCACCGCTCATCGCACCCGACTACGAACCGATCTGGGCCGTGTGCGAGGAGCTCGACATGCCGGTCAACAACCACACCGGCCAGGCCGGGCCCGACTTCGGCGACTACGAGGCGTCGATGGCGCTGTTCATGATCGAGCTCGGGTGGTTCTCGCACCGCGTGTTCTGGCACATGGTCTTCGGTGGTGTCTTCGCCCGGCACCCCCGCCTGAAGCTGGTGCTCACGGAGCAGTCGGCGGGATGGGTACCAAGCGTGCTCGCGATGCTCGACCACCAGTACGAGCGGTTCAAGACGCCGGGTGCGGCCGAAGCGCACTTCGGCGGCGAGCTCGCGAGGAAGATGGACCTGTCGCCCAGCGAGTACTGGGCGCGCAACTGCTATTCGGGCGCGAGCTTCTTCCGCCCGAACGAGGCGGAGCTGCGCTACGAGATCGGCGTCGACAAGATCATGTGGGGCCAGGACTACCCGCACGTCGAAGGCACCTACCCGTACACCACCGAAGCGCTGCGCAACACCTTCGCCGGCATCGACACCGACGAGGTCGCGGCGATGGTCGGCGGCAACGCGGCCGAGGTGTACGACTTCGACCTCGACGCGCTCGCGACGGTCGCGGCACGAGTGGGTCCCACCGTCGAGGAGGTCGCGGTCCCGCTCGACCACATTCCCGAGGACAGCGTGTCGATCGCGTTCGCCGGTGAGGCGGTGAAGCCGTGGTAGATCGCTATCTCGTCATCTCGTCCGACACGCACGCCGGCCTCCCCGATGCGGAGTACGAGCACTACCTCGATCCCGAGTACCGCGACGCGTTCCGCGACGACATGAACCAACGCCATGACATGCGTGCCCGCATGAACGCGATGCGCGAGAGCGAGAACGAGTTCGTGAAGGACTGGTACGAGCAGAACGACGAAGGCCTGCAGGGCGGATGGGACGCGGCGCGCCGCGACAAGGAGCTCGACGCCGACGGTGTCGTCGGCGAGATCATCTTTCCCGACGCCGACGCGGTGCGCGGCGGCGCGTCGGCTCCGTTCGGCGCGGGCTTGGGGTCGAGCGGCGAGTTCGACGGCGACCTGCTGATGGCCGGGGCGCGGGCGCACAACCGCTGGCTCGCGGAGTTGTGCAGCGACAGTCCCGACCGGCGCTGTGGGCTGGCGATCGTGCCGATCCTGCACGACATCGACCATGCCGTCGCAGAGATCCGCCGCGCGCGTGACTCCGGTCTCCGAGGCATTCTGATCCCCGCGATGTGGCGGCCGTTCGAGCCCTACAACCACCCGCGGTACGAGCCGATCTGGGCCGTGTGCGAGGAGCTCGACATGGTCGTGCACACGCACACCGGTCCTGCGCCACGCGACGAGATCGGCGCCGACCTCGGGATCTACACGAACGAGACGATCTTCTGGACGATGCGCCCGATGTGGTTCCTGCTCTGGTCGGGCGTGTTCGAGCGGTATCCGCGGTTGAAGTTCGCGGTGACCGAGGGCGGATGCTGGTGGGCGGCCGATCTCCTCTGGAAGTCCGACACGAGCTATCTCCGGGAGCACGCCACCAAGAAGCTCGGCAACATCGCGCCGAAGCTCACGATGCTGCCGAGCGAGTACTTCGATCGCAACTGCTTCATCGGATCATCGAACACGCGGCGGCGCGAGATCGCGCGGCGTTTCGAGATCGGTGTGGGCAACATCATGTGGGGGAACGACTTCCCGCACCCCGAAGGCACGTGGCCGCACACTCGCACGTGGTTGCGGGAGACCTTCTGGGACTGCCCGGTCGACGACACGCGGCGGATCCTCGGGCTCAACGCGGCCGGGGTCTACAGCTTCGACGTCGAGAAACTCGCGCCGCTCGCCGATCGCGTCGGTCCCACGCCGGACGACCTCGGCCAGACCGCCGACGTCGACCTCAGCAAGTGGGACGATCTCGAGGCCGCCGGGCGCCCGTGGCTCACGGGCAAGGAAGCGCTCCCGGCAACCGACCGCGCGTGAGCCAGGCACCGGAGGTGAAGGTGGGCGCGTCGGAGGCCGACGCGATCCGCAACCGCATGTTCGGCGCCGGGCTCGTCGACGATCCGTATCCCACGTATCACCGCCTCATCACCGAAGGCCCCGTGCTTCCCGGTGGCATCAACGACCAGTTCGCGGAGATGGGCGAGTTCCGTATGCCGGGAGCGCAGGGTACGGCGATCTCGGTGCACAGCCACGAGGCGTGCGTGCACGCGCTGCGACGGGCGGACGTCTACTCGTCGTCCTCGTACGACCAAGGGCTGCGCTTCGTCATCGGCCACAGCATCATCGGCATGGACGAGCCCGAGCATCGGCGCATGCGCTTGCTGCTGCAGCCCGCGTTCACGAAGAGCGAGATGGAGCGCTGGAAGACGGAGATCATCCTGCCGATCGTCGACGAGCACCTCGACCGGATCGTCGGACGCGGACGCGCCGACCTCTACGAGGAGATCGCGCCCGCGGTGCCGATCCACACGATCTCGGCTGCCCTCGGTCTGCCTACCGCGGACCGGCGCCAGTTCTTCGAATGGGCGGTCGGCATGACGTCGATGGGAGCCGGCCCCGAGGCGCGGCTCGACGCGTCGAAGGCCGTCGGCGAATACGTGGCGCCGCTGATCGCGGCGCGGCGCGAGCAGCCCGGCGATGACTTGATCACGATCCTCGTCGAGGCGACGGTCCCGCCTGACGAGGACCTGGGCGACCTCGAGCCGCGCCCGCTCGACGACGACGAGATCACGACGTTCGTGCGCCTCCTCATCATCGCCGGCGCCGGCACCACCTACCGCGCCTACGGCAACCTCATGTTCTTCCTGCTCACCCACCCCGAGCAGTTCGCCGCGGTGCGCGACGACCGGGCATTGGTGCCCGCGGCGATCGAGGAGTCGTTGCGGATCGAGCAGCCGCTCGCGCAGATCCTGCGCGTCGCGACCGAGGAGTCGGATCTGCGCGGCGTGCCGATCCCCGCCGGCTGCTCGGTGCAACTCAACGTGGGCGCGGCCAACCACGACGCCGCCCAGTGGCAGAACCCCGAGGAGTTCGACATCTTCCGCGAGCGGCCCGACCGCCACCTCAGCTTCGGGTTCGGGATCCACCGCTGCCTCGGCATCCACCTCGCGCGCGCCGAGCTCGACGTGCTGCTCAACCGGACCATCGACCGCCTCCCGAACCTCCGCCTCGATCCGCAGGGCGCGGGCGACGTGCACATGACCGGCCTCGGCTTCCGCATGGTCACCGCGCTGCCGGTGCTCTTCGACTAGATCCCGGGAGTGCCTCCGAGACGTGCGCTGATCCGGTGCGAGGCCGCGAGCAGCGGCGCGATGTACGTGTTCGCTTCGTCGAGCGCGAGATCGTGCGCGAAGCCCGTTAGCCCGATGACGAGCGCGACGCTGCCATCGTTGTCGAAGACCGGGACGGTGACCTGTTCGATTCGGTGCGGACCGAGCGCGTCTGCCTCGGGGAGCATGTACTCCTGTTGCAGGAGCTGATTGACGCGGTGGTGCTCCTCGAGGCTTGACCCGGTGGCACGCTCGGACCGCAACGCGGCGAAGGCCTCGCCGAACCGAATCGGATCCTTGATCTCGAGCGTCACCGAATACCCGCGCCGCCGGACGGCGTCCAGCGCCGCGAGGTAATGCTTGCGCTGGTCGTCGGCCAGCGGACCCGCGCGGCTCAGCCATGCGTCGATGGTGGCGTCGTCGGCCCACGCGACGAACGCGGTCGCGAACGGCGGACACAACGGGTACGTGTACCCCACGCGGATCACGCCCCCGAAGCGGTCGGGTGGCCCGGCATTGGCCACGATCACCATCTCGTCGCCGGCGGCCACCGCGGCGACACATTCGACGCCCATCGTCGCGGCGAGGCGCTCCACTTCGGGACGGGCTTCGTCGACGACCTTCATGCTCGACCGCGCGGCCTCACCTACGGCGATCAGCGCCGACCCGAGTGAATATCCCTTGGTGCGATCGTCGCGCCGCACGTAACGGCTCTCTTCCAGAGCCATCAACACGGAGTGACAGGTGGCGCGGTTGAGCGCGAGTGCCCGTGCGATCTCCGAGACCGTGAACGCATGATGCGGGCGGCGAGCGAGGAACGCGAGGATTTGCGTTGCCCGGCGCGCGGACGGCGACGGTCTGATGCCACTCTCGCGTTCAGGCATCACACCGTCGAAGATGCCGGCCATGTTGTTGAGGTCTCCACAGATGCGGGATAGGGTGCGGCCTGTTCTAGCACCCGCGCTGGTATGTCGTCAGGGGCCCGTGATGCTCGACTGGCTGATCGGTCGTCCCCGCGAGTTCCGCGACGCAGCGCCGCGCATCGTCCGCGACGAGCGCGGCGAGGCGTGGCTGTTCGAGGGCGAGTCCACATGGCCGGATTCCATGATCCTGCGCGGCAGCGCGGAGCGTGTGTACCGATTCACACCGGCTCCGCGCCCGAACGGCGAGGGTGCGGGGGTCGACGTCGTCGCGTGACAGGAACATGCTAAAACCGACCGACCGAACCACAACAGGGGGAACGACCATGGTCCATCGACTCCGCGGCCGGCGGGTTCTCGCCGCGCTCCTCGTACTCGCACTCTCGGCAACGCTTGCCGCGACCGTCTCCGGTGGAGCCGCGTTGGCGAGGGTCAAGCAGGCTACGGGGGTCGACACTGCCACGAACACGGTGAAGATTGCCGTGCTCGGCCTCAACCTGCAGGCGCTCGTCGACGCCGGTCTGGTGCCCGACCTCGGGAAGCCCGCCGACCAGTTCATGCAGCTGCAGAACGAGATCAACGCCGGTAGCAAGGCGGGCAAGTACAAGCTCGAGGTCGCCACCAAGCTGCTGCCGTCGCAGCCGAAGCCCGAGGACTACCAGGCGGCGTGCTTGTGGGCCACCGAGGAGCAGAAGGCGTTCGCGGTGGTGCTCGCGTCGGTGAGTGCCGAAAGCCTCGCGCGCTGTATCGCGATCGACCACAAGACGCCCCTGATCGGCAACGTCGGATTCACTGCCCAGCTCTACAAGGACGCCAAGGGGTTCGTCCTGACCGACGGGAACACCGGCATGTCGATCGACCGCCAGATGCGCGCGTGGGCGGAGGTGAGCGCGGCGCGTGGGCTGCTCAAGAAGCAGAAGATCGGCATCGTCGCGGGCGACGGCAACGCGGAGGCGTTGAAGACGATCAACGGCACGCTCGTGCCGACCCTGAAGAAGCTCGGCTACAAGGTCACCGACAACATCGTGCTCCCGTGCGCGACCAGCCCCACGACCTGCTCGCAGCAGGACGTCGCCGTCCAGCGCTTGAAGAACGACGGCGTGACGTTCGTGTTCAACGGCGCCGATGTTCTGGCGGGTGCGACGCTCGTATCCGAGGCGGAGAAGATCGGGTACGCGCCGACGTGGGCGGCCAATCGCAACAACACGACGGACACGGTGGCGAAGTTCTTCAAGTCGGTTGCCGACGCGTGGGAGGGCGCGAACGGCGTGAGCGTCACGTGGCCCGACAGCGACTTCTCGCAGGAGACGAAGGACTGCAACGCCAACGCGACGAAGGGCGGGATCTTCAGCTACCAGCCGGCGCAGAATGCGTACGCCGCGTACGGCCAGTACTGCATCATGATGAACCTGATCGCGCAGGGCATCACGGGTGTCTCCGGCGACCTCACCCAGGCACGGTTCCTCAAGTCGCTGCTCGCGATCGGCACCATCCCGAGCAACTCGGGACCGGCCGGAACCTGGTCCGCGGGCAAGTACGACGCCGGTAACCACGTCTACGCCTCGAAGTACTCGAAGAGCGGGAACGACGGCGATGGGGGATTCCTGCCGGTCGGCGGCGCTGCCAAGTCGGTGAAGGTCGCGGTGGCGACTTCGAAGTCCAGCAGTACAAAGTAAGGGGATGACCGAGGACCTCTCGGACACGCAAGAGAGCGCAGCTCCTGAACCCGCGGATTCGGCGGCTGCGCTCTCGGCGCGCTTGCTCGAAGAAGAGGCGCTCCGCGAGCAGCGGACTGCGGCGATGGTCGCAGAGCTTGCCGACGAGGAGATGCCGGGGGTCGGCCTCGACGCGATGAGCCTGCGCCGGGGGCTCGAGATCGGCGGCCTCTCGATGGTCGTCGTGCTCGGTCTCGGGCAGTTCATGGAGTTCGTCGACCGGTCGGGGTTCAGCGTCCTCGCGCCCGACATCCAGAAGACGCTCGGTGTGAGCGACGCCGTGATCGCGGCGATCGGCGGCGCCTTCGGCATCCTGTTCCTCGCCGGCTCGATCCCGCTGAGCTCGATCGCCGACCGTCGCTCGCGGACGAAGCTGGCCGCGATCTCGCTCGGCGCGTGGTCGATCGTGGTGGCGCTCACCGCGTTCGTCCAGAACGCGTTTCAACTCTTCATCGCGCGGCTCGCGAGTGGTCTCGGCCAGTCGTACCAGCTGCCGACGCACAGCCCGTTGCTCATCGACACGTACCCGATCGAGGCGCGCGGGCGGGTCTTCGCCCTGAGCAACATCATCCAGAACTGCGGGAACGGGCTCGCGCCGATGATCGCCGGTGCGATCGCCGCGATCGCCGGCGGCGACGAAGGCTGGCGGTGGGTGTTCATCGTCACCGCGATCGCCACGATCCCGATCGTCCTCGCCACGCTGCGGCTCGAGGAGCCCCGGCGCGGACGTCACGAGATGCGGGCGGTGCTGGGCGAGGAGGTCGAAGCCGACGCCGACGAGCTGCCGATCTCGCTGAGCGTCGCGTTCGAGCGGCTCAACAAGATCAAGACGTTCCACTTCTTCCTCCTGGGGATGGCGTCGCTCGGCTTCGCGCTGTTCACCGTTCCGCTGTTCCTCAACCTGATCTTCGAGCATCGTTTCGGGCTCGGTGGCTTCGAACGCGGGCTTGCCACGTCGGCGACGATCGTGCCGGGGCTCATCGCGGTGGCGTTCGTCGGGAAGCGCAGCGACTCGCTGTTCCGCCGTAGCCCGCCGAGGTGCTTGGTGTTCATCGGCGCGCTGATCGCGTCGTTCGGCATCTTCATCGCGGTCGGCGTCTTCATGCCGAGCCTCGTGCTACTCCTGATCCTCGTCGGGATCGGCGACGCGATGGCGCAATCGGCGTTCGCGATCGTGATCGCGCCGATCTCGGCGATCATCCCCTACCGATTGCGTTCCCGCGGCGTCGCCATGATCGGCCTCTACGTGTTCCTGTTCGGTGCGTTCTTCGGCGCGGTGATCACCGGCGTCCTGGCCGACGCGATCGGCCGACGCGGCGCCGTCGCGGTGGTCGTGGTCCCGGCGGCGTTGATCGGTGGCGCGCTGATCGCGTACGGCGCGCGCTACGTCCGCCAGGACATGGCACTCGTCGTGGAGGAGCTCGAGGAGGAACGTGACGAGCAGGCTCGTCTGCGAGAGCACGGCGCCGACTCGCCGGTCATTCAGGTGCGGAACCTCGATTTCTCGTACGGCAAGGTGCAGGTGCTGTTCGACGTGTCGCTCGACGTGTACAAGGGCGAGACGCTCGCGCTCCTCGGCACCAACGGCGCGGGAAAGTCCACGCTGCTGCGCGTCGTCAGCGGGTTGGGCGTGCCGCAACGCGGTGTCGTCCGGTTCAACGGGCGCACGGTCACCTACGCGGACGCCGAGCTCCGGGTGAAGATCGGCATCGTCCAGCTCATCGGCGGCACCGCGATCTTCCCGCCGCTCACCGTTGAGGAGAACCTCCGGATGGGCGGGTTCCTGTACTCGGGCAAGGATCTCGAGCAGCGCGTCGACCGAGTGTGCGAGCTCCTCCCGGTGGTCCGGGAGCGGATGCGCTCGACCGCGGGCGACCTGTCGGGTGGCGAGCAACAGATGGTCGCGCTCGCGATGACGCTGCTCCACGAGCCCGAGGTGTTGATCATCGACGAGCTCTCGCTCGGGCTCGCGCCACTCGTGGTGCAGCGGCTCCTCGAAGTGGTCCGCGAGCTTCAAGCTCGCGGCATGACGATGATCATCGTCGAGCAATCGCTCAACGTCGCCCTCTCGATCGCCGACCGCGCCGTCTTCATGGAGAAGGGTGAGGTGAAATTCGAGGGCGCGGCGAGCGAGCTGCTCGAACGCGACGACCTCGTGCGGGCCGTGTTCCTCTCGAAGGGCGAGGCATGATCTCTTCCGTCGTCACGTTGGCGGTCGACTTCCCACGTCAGTCGATCTTCTCCGGGGTGATGCAGGGCCTCACCTACGGTGTGATCGCCATCGGGTTGATCCTGATCTACCGGTCCACGCGGGTCATCAACTTCGCGATCGTCGAGATGGGCGCCTTCGCCGCCGCGTTGCTCGCGCGGCTCGTCATCAACTGGGGCGTGGACTACTGGGTCGCGGTCCCTGCGTGCGTCATCGTCGGCGGACTCCTGGGTGCCGGGATCGAGCTCGTCGTCGTCCGCCGGCTCTTCCGCTCACCGCGCGTGGTGCTGTTCGTCGCCACGATCGGCGTTGCCCAGCTCCTGCTCTTCTTCCAGTTCGTGTTGCCCAAGTTCGACACCTACGCCTCGTTCCCCACCGCGTTCTCCTCTTCGTGGGAGTTCGAGGGTCTCTTCATCCGGAGCGAGCACGTGCTCGTGCTCGTGATCGTGCCAGTCCTCGCGATCGTGTTGACCGTGTTCCTGAACCACACGAAGTACGGGACGGCGATCCGCGCGTCGGCAGCCAACCCGGACGCGGCGCGCCTCTCCTCGATCAGTCCCAAGAAGATGTCGACGCTCGTGTGGACGATAGCGGGGTTGCTCGCGGCGCTCGGCATGATCCTGACGATCCCGCTGACGAGCTCGACGGCCACGGAGACGATCACGTTGGGTCCCGGCGTGTTGCTGCGCGCGATCGTCGCCGCGCTGATCGGCGGTATGCGGTCGATGCCGCGTGCGGTGGTCGGTGGCGTCGCCATCGGCATCACCGAGGCGCTGCTCTTCTACAACTACCCGAGCCAGGTCGGCCTGCTCGACGGGGTGCTGTTCATCGCGGTGCTTGTAATCCTGCTGGTGATGGGGGGGCGCGATCGCGATACCGACCACGTGGACACCTGGTCGTTCTCGCCTCGTGTCCGCCCGGTGCCGGCGAACCTCCAGGGCGTCTGGCTCGTGCGGAACGTTCCCCGACTCGGCACCGCGCTCGCGTTCTTCGCGGCGGTGGTCTTCCCGTTCATCGTGACGCGACCGTCGCAACAGCTGCTGTTCAGCCGGGTGTTGATCTACGCGCTCGTCACGTTGTCGCTCACGGTGCTCACGGGATGGGCGGGTCAGCTCTCGCTCGGCCAGTTCGCGCTCGCGGGTATCGGGGCGTTCGGCACCGCCGCGCTCGTTCGCGAAGGTCTGAGCTTCGGCGTCTCCGTCCTGCTCGTCACCGTCATCGGCATGGTCGTCGCGCTTGTGATCGGAGCGCCCGCGTTGCGGCTCCGAGGCTTGTTCCTCGCCGTCGCCACACTGGCGTTCGCCGTCGCGACGTCGTCATGGCTGTTCCGGCGCCCGTTCTTGTTACCCGACGGTCTGGCGGTCCAAGTGCATCGGGGCGACATCCTGGGCCTCGACCTCACCCCGCAACGCACCTACTACTTCCTCTGCCTACTGGTCTTGGCTGTCGGCGTGTTCTTCGTCGTCCAGATCCGCCGGAGCGGGGTCGGGCGCTCGTTCATCGCAGTGCGCGACAACGAGCAGTCTTCCGCTGCAGTCGCGCTCTCGCCGGTGCGGACGAAGCTCACCGCGTTCGTGATCGCCGGCGGTCTCGCCGCGCTCGCGGGCGGCCTCCTCGCCGGCCTGCTCGTGGACTTCGCCCCGCAACGCTTCCTTGCTGCGGAGTCGTTATCGGTCGTGGCCATGGCGGTGATCGGCGGTCTCTCCTCGATCCCGGGCGCCGTGCTCGGCGCGCTCTGGGTGGTGGGCATCCCGTCGCTCTTCCCCGACAGTCCCGAGGTCGCGCTCTTCACCAGCGGCGCCGGCCTGCTCATCCTGCTGTTGTACTTCCCGGCCGGTCTCGTGCAGATCCTCTACAGCACCCGCGACCTGCTCTTCGGATGGTTGGGGCGAAAGCTGCCGCCGGCCGAGGAAGCGCCGCGCGTGGCGGTCACGACAGGAAAGCGCCTCACTCCGCGGCGCGTCGCCTCCGCCGACACCCCCGTCGCACTCGAAGTGCGGCAGCTCAGCGTGAAGTTCGGCAAGCGAGTGGTCGTGGATCACGTCGGCCTGCAGGTGCGCGCGCAGGAGACCGTCGGCCTCATCGGCGCCAACGGCGCGGGGAAGACGACCCTGATGAACGCGGTGGGAGGGTTCCTGCCGAGCGAGGGCACCGTTGTGCTCGAGGGCCGCGACGTGTCGCGCTCGAGCCCACCGCGGCGCGCCGCGCTCGGACTCGGGCGTTCTTTCCAGCACGCCCGGCTGTTCGCCGACCTCACCGTGCGGGAGACCATCGAGGTCGCGCTCGAGTCCGGCGCGCACGCCGGACCGATCGCCGTGGGGCTCGCGCTGCCGCGGGCGCGCAGGTTCGAACGGGCGAAACGATCGCAGGCCGAGGAGATCATCGCGTTCCTCGGCCTCGGTGGATACGCCGACCGATTCATCAATGAGCTGTCGACCGGGACGCGCCGCATCGTGGAACTCGCGTGTCTGGTGGCAGTGGAGCCGCGTGTGCTCTGCCTCGACGAGCCGACCGCGGGCATCGCCCAGCGCGAGACCGAGGCATTCGCACCGCTGATCATGCGCGTGCGCGAGGAGCTCAACGCGAGCCTGTTGGTCATCGAGCACGACATGCCGCTCGTGATGGGTATCAGCGATCGCATCTACTGCCTCGAAGCCGGTCGCGTGATCAGCGAGGGAACTCCCGAATGGGTGCGCCGGGATCAATTGGTGATCGCGTCGTACCTCGGCACCGACGAACAGGCGATCGCGCGCAGCGGTGTGGCAGCACCGACCTCCGCTAGCGAACTTGCGTCAACAGACGGCGTATAGCGCCCACAGCTGACGCAAGTTGGGGGTCGGGGTCAGCCCTGGGCGGCGTACGGACCGAGTTTCTTACGTGTCCCTTGCACGCACTGCGTACTGTCTCGGGCTATGAGCGAGGACGGCGCTCCACGCGTGCTGGTTGCCGAAGACGACCGCAGCGTCCGCGAGTCGCTGCTCCGCGCGCTCCGCCTCGAAGGGTACGACGTGACCGCGGTCACCGACGGCGAGCAGGCGCTCGCGGCCGTCGAGTCCGACCCGCCTGATCTGCTCGTGCTCGACATCATGATGCCCAACCTCGACGGTCTCACCGTCTGTCGCCGCCTGCGCGCTCGCCAGGTCGCGATGCCGATCCTGATGCTCACCGCGCGGCACGAGGTGTCGGATCGCGTGACCGGGCTCGATGCCGGCGCCGACGACTACCTGGTGAAGCCCTTCGCCCTCGACGAGCTCTCGGCGCGCATGCGCGCGCTGCTCCGTCGCACGAGCGTCTCGGGCAGCGACGACGTGGTACGGGTCGGTGACCTCGTGCTCGATCCGCTCGGCAGAACCGCCGAACGCGCCGGACGCTCGCTCGATCTCACCAAGACCGAGTTCGACGTGCTCGAGCTGCTGATGGTAAATGTCGGCATCGTCCTGACGCGCGAGACGATCTACGAGCGCATCTGGGGCTACGATTTCGAGACGAGCTCGCGCTCGCTCGACGTGTACATCGGGTATCTGCGAACCAAGACGGAGGCCGACGGAGAGCCTCGCCTCGTGCACACGGTACGCGGGGTCGGCTATCTGATCCGGAAGCCATGAGCCTGCGTTGGCGGATCGCGGCCGCGCTCGGCGTCGTCGCCGCGCTGGTGTGCGCGTTCGGCGCGATCGCCGCGTACGTGTCCACGTTGCAACAGCTCGAGAACAGCGTCGACGAATCGCTCCTCGCCCGAGCCACCGACCTCTCGCGCCTCCGCGTACCAGAGGACCGCGGTGGCGAGCCCACGACCACTTCGTCAGGCGACGACGGCGACGACGCGGGGTTCCATCACCCGACCGGTTGTCCGTCGCCGTCTGAGTTCGCGCCTGCCACCTCCGCGCAGTACGTCGACGTCGACGGCCAACGCAATTCGTGTATCGAGGGAAGTCCGAAGCTCCCGGTCGACGCGACCGATCGCGCCATCGCCCAGGGTACGGGCGGTGCATCCCGCCTCCACACTGTGAGTGTGAACGGCGAGCGCTACCGAGTCCTGACGGTCGCACGAATCGACGGCGGCGCGTTCGAGATGGGGCGCAGCCTCGATGAAGTCGACAGCGTGCTGTCCTCGCTGCAGCTCCGCCTCGGCGCGATCGGTGTGGTCGGCGTCGCCGCCGCGGTGCTCGCGGGCTGGCTGATCGCCGGCCGGATCGTGAAGCCCATCGGCCGGTTGCGCGTGACGGCTGAGGACATCGCCCGTACCCAAGACCTCACGACGCCCGTTCCGATCACGGGCGCGGCCGAGATCGGCAGCCTCGGGCGCAGCTTTACCACGATGGTCGACGCGCTCGCGACCTCGCGGCGTGAACAGCAGCGCCTCGTTGGGAATGCGAGTCACGAACTGCGCACGCCGCTGACGAGCCTCCGCACGAACGCGGAGCTGCTCGCGCGAGCCGACGAGCTCGGCCCCGGGGAGTACGACGACGTGGTGGAAGGCGTGCAACTCGAGGTGCAGGAGCTCTCGGACCTCGTGTCGGAGCTCGTCGAGCTTGCGGGCGACAGTTCCGGAAGCGACGAGGCTCCCCAAACGGTGGACCTCGTCGATCTCGCACGCGACGTCGCCACGCGTGCCCGCCGCCGGAGCGGGCGCGAGATCGAGGTCTCCTCCTCCGGTACCACCACCGTGCTCGTGCGGCCCCAGATGATCGAGCGCGCCATCGGCAACATGGTGGACAACGCATTGAAGTACAGCCCGGACGGAGCTGCGGTCGACGTCGCGATCGACGGCACGCGGCTCGAGGTGCGTGACCGCGGCACCGGGTTCGCCGACGTCGATCTTCCGCACGTGTTCGACCGCTTCTACCGTTCGGTCGAGGCTCGCACCGAGTCGGGCTCAGGTCTCGGGCTCGCGATCGTGCAGCAGGCCGTCGAACGGCACGGCGGCACAGTGTGGGCGGCGAACCGTCCCGACGGTGGCGCGATCGTGGGGTTCGAGCTCCCGAAGCCCGCGCCGACACCCGCGGTCACCCCCACGCCGTCGTCCTGACCCGCGTTTCATACCTGCTTTAGTCTGCCGATATGGTCGAGAGGGAAAGGGCAGTGCGTCGCTACCTCGAGGCTTCCAGCACCGGGACCGATAATGCTTTTGCCGCGCTGAGTGCAGTACTCGCCGACGCCGTCGCGCTCACGAGCCCGCTCGGGAACGGTACCGGGCGCGACGTGTTACTCGACGGGCTGCGCATGTTGCAACCGATGCTCGCGCCGGCAACCTGGTCGGATCCAGCGGTGGATGGCGACGTGGTGACGGTGTCGGCAACGCTGCCACCGGGGTCGGTGCTCGGTACCGCCGTGCTCACGTTCCGCTTCGACGGCGACGGGAAGATCGCCGAGTTGCAGCAAGCTCTCACTCCGGGTGCGCCGCCGCCGGCAACCGAGGCGGCGCTCGGCGACGAGATCTCGCAAGCGATCAATGGCGCGCTCGACAACGGCACTCCGGTGATCGCGGCGTACGTCGACCGCGACGGGCAGCCTCAGCTGTCGTTACGCGGCACCACGCAGGTGTACAGCGCCGATCAGCTCGCGCTCTGGATCCGCAATCCCGAAGGCGGGCTGATCGCCGCGCTCCCTGACAACCCGCGACTCACGTTCTTCTACCGCGACCCGGCCACGGGCGCGAACTACCAGATCCAGGGACGCGGGCGCGTGGTAGCCGATCCGCGGGTGCGCGACGTCGTCTTCGACAACAGCCCCGAACGCGAGCAGGCAATCGACCCCGAGCGACGGGGAGTGGCCGTGGTCCTCGACGTCGACCGCGTCACCGGCCGCGGCCCGAGCGGCTCCGTGAACATGCAACGCGGGGCTTGACCCGATCGCGTTACTGTCCCGGGATGACTGCGAAGCAGGGAGTTCAGCGTTTTGGTCCCGTGCTCGTCTATGACGACGCGGACAAGGCGATCCGATTCCTCACACAGGCCTTCGGCTTCACCGAGCAGGCGGTGCATCGGACACCAGACGGCGCCATCGCCCATGCCGAACTTGGCTACGGCGGAAGCTATGTAGGCCTGTCGGACCGGGCCAAAGGCGAGGAGTCGATCTTCGACCTGGGTCCCTGTGCCATTTACGTCGTGGTGGACGATCCGGACGCGCACCACGCTCAGGCCGTTGCGGCGGGCGCCGACGTGGTGTATCCCCTCACCGACCAGGACTACGGATCTCGCGACTACGCGGTCCGCGATTCCGAGGGCTTCGTGTGGTGCTTCGGTACCTACGTGCTCGGCTCGAGCGAGTAAGCGGGTTCGTCGCAGCGAACGACGCATGAGCGACTCGGCCGATGTCGTGGTCGTCGGTGGTGGCCTGGTTGGAGCGGCTTGCGCGTACGAACTCGCACGCGACGGCCACGACGTCACGCTGGTCGACCGCCACGACGTGGGTCGCGCCACCGATGCAGGTGCCGGGATCCTCTCCCCGGAGACACTTGGTGGGACGGCGCCGTCGTTCGTCGATCTCGCCGACCTCGCCGGCGAGCACTACCGCGAGCTCGTCGGCGTCCTTGCCGAGCTCGGAGCCCCTGATCCGCGCTACGACGTGTGCGGTGCACTCCGCGTCGCATTCCGAGAGGGCGACGACGAGTCCTTCGCCGCGAATGCGAAGGCCAGCCTCACCCGCCACCCCAACGTGCTCGAACGCGTCACCGTTGACGAAGCGCGCAGCATGTTCCCGCCATTGGGTCCAATCCGTGATGCACTGTTCAATACCCGCGGTGCACGCGTCGACGGACGCTCCCTGGTTGTCGCGCTCGAGTTCGCCGCCCGCGCCCTCGGGGTGGACTGGCGAGCCGGCGTAGCGGGTCAGCTCGTCGTGGGCCGCGGCCACGTCCGTGCCGTCGAGACTCCAACCGCGACCATCAACTGCGGCGCAGTCGTGATTGCGGGCGGAGCTTGGACGACCGAGCTCGCGAGCTCGTTCGGAATGCGTACCGGCGTGCGTCCAGTGCGCGGTCAGATCGTCCACCTCCACCTCGACGCCGACACCGGTTCGTGGCCCGTGCTTCAGCCAATCCAGAGTCACTACGTGGTGCCATTCCGCGACGGCCGCCTCGCGCTCGGTGCGACCGTCGAGGACGTCGGCTTCGATGCGCGGCCTACCGCGAGCGGCCTCCGCCAGTTGTTCTCGGAAGGACTCCGACTCAGTCCGGGCCTCGCCGACGCGACGTTCCTCGAGGTACGCGTGGGACTGCGTCCAGTCAGCGACGACGATCTGCCGATCATCGGCGCACTCCCCGGGGCGGAGAACGCATACGTGGCGAGCGGCCATGGTGCGAACGGGCTGTTACTCGGGCCGGTCACTGGGCGCGTGGTGGCTGACGTGGTGAACGGACGGGCGCCGTCCATCGATCTGACTTCCTTCTCGCCCGCTCGGTTCGAGTGAAGGGTTGAGCCTGGTATCGAACGTATGCTCGTCATGTCAACCCAGTCATCGTTTGGCGGTAGTTTCGTCGGCTCATCGAAAGGTGCTGCGAGCAGGTGACGACGGCATGGACGCGCTGATCCCCAAGGAGCGGTACCTGTCGCGCGAGTTCCTCGACCTCGAGTACGAGCGGATGTGGTCGCGTGTCTGGCAAGTCGCCTGCCGCGAAGAGGAGATCCCCGACGTCGGCGATTACGTCGAGTACACGATCGGCGACGAATCCGTGATCGTCGTGCGGAGCGAGCTTGACACCATCACTGCTCTCCCGAATGCGTGCCTCCACCGCGGCACTCGCCTCGCCCAGGGTGAAGGCCACGTAGCCGACGGGTCGTTCCGGTGCCCGTTCCACGGCTGGCGGTACACGCTCGACGGTCGGGTCGTTGAAGTCGTCGACGCAGATGATTTCGACGCGATCCCGGATGAGCTCGCGCTGTGCCCGGTCCGGGCCGAGCGTTGGGGCGGTTTCGTCTTCGTCAACCTCGACCCTGACGCCGAGCCGCTGCTCGACTTCTTGGACCCCGTTCCCAAACTCCTCGGCCCGTATCACTTCGACCAGATGAAGTTTCGCTCGTACCTCACCACGGTGATACCGGCGAACTGGAAGGCGGTCGTCGACGCGTTCAACGAGGCGTACCACGTGCAGACCGGACACGAGCAGGTGCTGCCGTGGACCGACGACGTGAGCATCGTCTACGAGTCTCTCGGGAACCACGCGCACTACGGCCGGCTACCGGGCGCGCGCCGCACGCTGCAGCCGAGCCCGCGCCTCGGCCTCACCGAGGACCAGTTCGACGAGGGCGAGATTCTCGAGGGGATGGTCGCCAACCTCGGTGGCGCGTTCCTGCGCGACGAAACCGCGATCGTGGCCGAGCTCCGCGCCGCCGATCTCCCGCCCGGCGCGTTGCTCGGGGTCTTCCAGGGGCGGCGGATGGAGTTGTTGGCGTCGCGCGGCTTCGACGTCTCCGGTCTCGAGCCCGACCAGATGACGAGCGCCGACGACATCTACTTGTTCCCCAACATCGTCGGACCCGTCTACCCGGGGAGCGCGATCCTGTTCCGGGTACGACCCGACGGGCACGACCCCGACCGGGCGATCATGGACACGTGGGTCCTCGCGTGGCCCGACCCCGAGCGTGAGTGGACGATGCCGACGCGGCACTGGTACGCCGACTGGCACGAACGCGACTGGGGCACGATCACTACGCAGGACTACGAGAACCTCGGCCGCGTGCAGCGCGGGATGAAGTCGCGCGGGTTCGAGGGCCTCCGGCTCAACCCGCGCCAAGAGGCCAACCTGTTGCACATGCACCGTGTGCTCGATCGGTACCTCTCCACACCTCTGTTTCACGGGTGACCGCCGTGGGACCCGAACCCGGGCTGCTGGTGCGGTTGGTCTCGGACGTGTTCGGCGAGCCCGTCGCCGTTCGCCAGGTCGATCGCCTCGCGCCGTGGTTCGTCGCGCGAGTCCACTTGGCCGCGTCGGCCGCGGACGTCCTGCCCTTCTCGAACGGCGATGCCGGCGCCAACAACTTCTTCGTCGACGGGAGCGACGGTCGCATCATCGATTGGGAATGCGGCGGGTATCGGCACGCGCTCATCGATGCCGCGTCCTTCTACGTGCCGGGGCCGATGTGGATGACCGTTGCGAACCCGACAGCGAGCGGCGCCGATGACGCTTACCGCACCGCGCTCGCGAGCAGTGTCGGAGCAGCCACGGACGACAACGTCTTCGCACAGGGCATGGCCGGCGCCTGCATCGTCATGGCAATCGAGCGGCTCCAGCGCCTTCCGAAGCTCGACGCGCGCCCCGCAGGGCACGAGAGCAGGGCGCAGATGGTGTCGACCCTCGATGCCGCCGCTCGTGCAGCCGAGCAGTTCCGCTCCTTCCCACATCTCGCCGGCTGGGCCCGCGCCACCGCCGTGACCCTGCGCCGCCGCTGGCCGGATTCCGACCACGACTTTCCCGACGCGTACACGACCCGGGAGTGAGCCGGAATTTGCGCGCTCGCGGGACGACGATTCTGCAAGTCTTGATCCGATGCAGACTGCCGAAGCGCAACGCACGTTCGAGCGGACGGGAATCCTGCGACTACCGGACGCCTTCACTCGCGATCAGGCCGCGGCGATGGTCGACACCGTGTGGCGGTTCATCGAACGCAAGACGGAGTTTCGGAGGAACGATCCGGCCACATGGAGCGAACGGCTGGGGCTCAGCTTCAAGTCCCTCAAGCGGAACCCGGTCTTTGCGCCTCTCGTCGACAACGCGGCGGTACTCCATGCGCTGGATGTGGTGTTCGGCCCAGGGGGCGCGGAGGCTCCCAAGCCGGGTGCGCAGGTGTTGTTGACGTTCCCGAGCCCACCGCCATGGCAGCTGCCGCATCGCTCGTGGCACATGGATTGCGGGTTCGACCGGCCGACGTGGCCGACCTTCGCGGTCAAGCTGTTCGCGTGCATTGGCGAGGTGAGGCCCGAGGGCGGGGCAACACTCGCGCTCGCTGGTTCGCACCGCCTGGTCGAGCGGTACGCCTCCACGCTTGCTCCGACGGAACATGGCGGTAACCAGGTTGCCTGGGGTCGCTTCATGAAGCAGGACCCTTGGCTCCACGAGATCAACAAGCCCGGACCCGAACCCGAGCGCACTCGCCGGCTCCTGGGCACAACGCACGAGGTCGACGGGGTCCCGATCCAGGTCGTCGAGATGGCCGGTCAACCGGGCGACGTGTACATCACCCACATGCACGTGTTTCATTCCGGGGCCCCGAACGTCAACGATCAGCCTCGCCTCATGGTCGGCAAGGGGATCGGAGCCGGTGGCGAGTGACCGATTGTGTGTTCTGTGACTTGGTTGCGGGCGCGGCGCGCGCGAGTGTCGCCTACGAGGACGGTGCGACGTTGGCAGTGCTCGACCCGCGCCAACCACGTGTCGGGCACATGCTCGTGATCCCCAAGAAGCACGTCGAGAACGTCTTCGACCTCGACACGGAAACCGGGGCCGCGATCATGCACACCACGACCGTTGTGGCCCGCGCAGTCCGTCGAGCGTTTGCTCCTGACGGTGTGAGCTTGTGGCAGTCCAACGGCACCGGCGCGGGTCAGGAGGTCCCGCACTTCCACATGCATGTCATGCCCCGCTGGTATGGCGACGCCCTGCTGCGGATCTACCCCGACCGACTGGCACCGGTCGATCGCGCGGAGCTCGATCATCAAGCGGCGAAGATCCGCGAAGCCATCGAGGCGCGATGAGCCCCGGGACGCGGCTGCGCGCGACGTTCCCGAAGACGACGGATGGCCCGAACGTCGCGGAGTACGCATGGTCGGATGGGCTCACCGCGACGTCGCCGTCGAACGGACGGCCGGGACGGCTGCCCCATGACCTCGGCCACTACATCATCGAGTCGCAGGTCGATGTCCCGTACGGGTTCTGGGCACTCACGGCTCGGCAAGCGCCGTTCAAAAGCTTGACCCTGGTGCGCGGTCGATGGCCTCGCCGGAAAGTCGAGTGGTTCGAGCGGGTGAAGCGCAAACACCAGGGCGAGATGCTGCAAGCCGAAGCGATCGGGATCGTGGGCCGGCTTTCACGCGGCGAGCTCGACATCCACCGCGACTGGAAGTCCATCAGGCGCCAACTCACGCGCGCGTATGCGTACGAGTCTGACGGTCCCTTCGCTGCGCTGACCCAACGGGACCTCGCTGCAATGGTGCCGTTCCACGACGAGCTGCATCGGACTTGGGAGGCCGTGCCCGTCGGCGGCGCGCTGCAAGTGTCATGGCCAAAGATGAACGGCCCGCTGGTCTTGGCGTCGTACCCGCGCTGACTGCTCGGTGAAGGCAACGGATGTAGATGCGTACGCTTGCGCGGTGGCGGTTGGCGTCTCGGGAAAAAGGCTCGACCGAGCCGACGATCTTCGGAGGATGCAGCGGCTGTCCGCGAGCGTGTGGCGACGCGATCCGTCCCGACTGAACTTCGAGACCTCGTTTGGCACGTTGGCGTGGGATCGAGGCAGCGAGAGACCTACACGGTTGTTCGAGCGCGGTGACGACCTCTGCGGCTGGGCCCGACTCGTGCCCGGTTACCGACGAATCCGGCGGATGGGCGAGTTCGACGATGCACCGCCCTCACTCGTCTGGCAGGTCGATCTCGATGATCCGGGTCACGACGACGTGCTCGGTTCCATCATCTCCTGGGCTGAGTCGCGGACCGATCAGCCGCTGATCACCTCGCACACCGAAGCCGATCGCGAAGCCGCGACGCTGCTCGCTGATCGTGGATACGTGCCAGACGCGACCGAGCCGTTCAGCCTCTACCTGCAACAGCCGCTCATTGATCACGAGGAACCGACGCTCGAGGGTTACTCGTTCGTGACGATGGCGGACCTCGACGATGTTGACGCTCGCGCTGAGGTCCACCGGCGTGCGTGGGACGGCTCGACGTTTGGCAGCGACGACATGAGGACCGTCATGTCCACCTGGCCGTATCGCCCGGCGCTCGACTTCATCGCAGTGGCTGCTGACGGAACGCTCGCGGCCTCGGCGATCGCGTGGTTCGATCCCGCCTTCGGCTACGGCGAGTTCGAGCCAGTCGGAACCCTGCCCGAACATCGCGGACGCGGCGTCGGGAGTGCGCTCCTCAGGTTCGCGCTCGCTCGTCTCGAGACCGAAGGCGCGTCCCACGCAGTTGTCGGGGCGCGCGGCGACGACGACTACCCGCTCGCACGGCGCCTGTACCAGTCGGTCGGGTTCGAGGTCGTTGCTCGGCAAATGATCGTCGGCCAGCCAGCCGCCATCGCTCCTTCGGTACCGTCTTCTGATGGCTGATCGGCCCGACATCACCCGCAGCACCGACCTGTTGGTTGCGCTGCTCGGGCGACGCACTGGGCGAGGAACGTGTGAATGCGTGTGTTTGGGTGCGGAAACCGCTACCAAACGCGCGCGTTTGGCCGGAGTGCTGTTCGCAGTCGACCGACGCGTGACCTACCCGAAGGGGTCGAGGGAGTTCGCGACGATCCACATGGCGAAGTACTGCATGTTCGCGCCGTAGGCCTGTCCGAGTGCGACGTTCGCCCCGTCCACCTGGTGCTCGCCGGCCATGCCACGCACCTGGAGCGCGGCCTCGGCGAAGCGCAGCAGGCCCGACGCGCCGATCGGGTTGCTCGAGAGCACGCCACCCGAACAGTTCACCGGGAACGCGCCGCCGATCTCGGTCTCGCCGCTGTCGACCATCTTCCAACCCTCGCCGACTTCGGCGATGTCGTGACCTTCCAGCCAGATCGGCTCGAACCAGCTGAACGGAACGTAGAGCTCGGCCATGTCGATCTGTTCACGCGGGTTGGTGATGCCGACCTGGCCGTAGAGGTCCCACGCGCAGTCGATCGCGCCCTGCGGTCGGACCGCGTCCCGTCCGGGGAAGCTCCCGGGCTCGCTGCGCACCGCGGTGCCGAGCACCCACGCGGGCTGACGGCCGTCGCTCGCTGCCGCGTTACCTCCGTCTTCGTCGGTGAAGATCACCGCGCACGCGCCGTCGGACGATGGACACGACTCGAGGTAGCGAATCGGCTCCCACATCATCGGGGACTCGCGCACCTTCTCGATGGAGATGTCCGCGATCTTCAGGTGCGCGTACTCGTTCTTCAGCGCGTTCTGCCGGTCCTTCACCGCGACCTGCCACCCGATGTGCTCGGGCGCGCCACTGCGGTTGATGTACGAGCGGATGAACGGTGCGAACGCTCCACCCGCACCGAGGCTCGCGCCGCGGCCGCTACCGAGCGCGAACTGCGCGTTTCCCTCCGACTGCTTCTCGAACGCGACGGCCATCACGCGCGTGTGCACTCCGGCCTGCACGTGGTGCGAAGCCACGATGCCGGTGGTACCGCCGACACTGCCCGCGGTGTGGACGCGGAACATCGGCTTGCCAGTGGCGCCGAGCGCGTCCGACATGTAGAGCTCGGGCTTCATCACGCCCTCGAACAGGTCGGGCGCCTTGCCGAGGACGACCGCGTCGATGTCGCTCCACGTCATCTGCGCGTCGTCGAGCGCGCGGACGGCAGCTTCCCGGATCAGGCCGGGGAACGACACGTCGCGCCGGCGCGGCGTGTGGTGCGTCTGCCCGATGCCGACGATGGCGGTTGGTTGGAAGCTCACGAGTCGCCCTCCAGGATGCAGACGAGATTCTGTTGCAGGCACGGACCCGATGTGGAGTGGGCGAGGGTGCGCTGCTTGTCGCCTTCGACGATGTGGCGCGCGGCCTCGGAGATGCGCACGAGGCCGGTGGCCATGATGGGGTTGGCTGCGAGCGCGCCACCCGACTGGTTCACCGGGACCGAATCGTCGAGGCCGAGGACCTCGCGCAGGAGGAGCTCCTCGTGGGTGAACGCAGCCTGCAGCTCCGCCAGGTCGATGGGGCCGTCGCCGATGCCGGCGGCCTCCGCGGCGATGCGCGTGGACGGGGAGTCGGTGAGCTCGCGCAGCGCCGGATTGTGGCACTCGGTGCGGTGTTCGAGGCCGGTGATCCACGCGGGACGCTCGCGAAGCTGCTCGGCGCGACGCGCGGTCGCGAGCACCACCGCGCACGCACCATCGGTGATGGGTGGCAGGTCGTGGCGACGGAGTGGTGCGCGCACGTAGTCCTCTTCGAGCAGCTTGTCGACATCGAAGTTCCCGGTGACCTGTGCGTGGGGGTTCGACTTGGCGTCACGACGGCTGCGCACCGCGACCTCCGCCATGTCGCGCTCGGTGATCTTGCCGGCGTCGATCAACGCGCGCGCTTGGAGTGCCGCGAAGGTCAACGGGTCGACGCCGAGCGGCGCGAGGTAGTACGGGTCCATCTCCATCGGGTAGATCAGCGCCGGGTTCGCGGTGGACGAACGGCCCGAACCGGTGACAACTGCGATCTCGATGTCACCGTGGTGCAGGCGGAGCCAGGCCTCGTACATCGCCCACGCGCCGTCCATCTCCACGTGTGAGTCGCGCTTGGGCGGCCACGCGCCGATGGCGTCGAGGTTGCCGACGAACGAGAACGTCGCGCCCGAGATGTAGTCGCAGCTCCCCGCACACGTGAAGTCGACGTCGGCGCGGGTGAGCCCGACCGGCTCGAGCGCGTCGGTGATCGCGTGGAGCAGCAGCTGCGTCTCGGTGTTCCCGGTCTGACGGACCATGGGCGTCGTCGCCCAGGACACGATGGCGATGTCGGTGTCGTTGCGCATCAGAGCACCTTGTTCAGGAGGTCGGGGCTGGTGTCGTCGGGCTCACCGGTGGGGATCCAGCCGACGAGGCCGCTGATCATGCTGCGCCCGCCGTCGTCCTCCCGCTCCGCTTCCGACGCCCACATCGCCGCGACGCGAATGCCGGGGTGGATCTCGGCGACCGGCACGTCGATGAGTCCCTGGTAACCGAGGACGACGTCGACGCCGTCGAGCCGGATCATCACCCGAGCGAACGCTTCGGTCTCGGTCTGGCCCGGGTACTGCACCGGCGTGACGATCGTATAGTTGCTGACGACGCCGCGCTGGGGGAGGTCGACGTCGTGCTCCGGCGTGAGCTCCACCGCGTCGATGGGGCAGTAGCCACGCCCACCGGCGTAGATACGCGCGCAGACCGGGCATTGCTGCCCGAGCAGCCGTTTCTCCTTGCCGGCCGCGCCGGCGCGCTCGGCGTTCTCCGAGACCGGGTTCCGGTAGGTGATGGAGGCGAAGTACTCCATCATGGTCACCGGCTCCTCGGGTGCTTCCCCGGTGTCGCCCTCGGGGATCTCGGGGTCCTCGCCCGGCACGAAGCATTCGATGTCGTTGATCTTGCCGATGCGCTCGGCTCTCCAGCGCGGTGCGACGCGCATGCCGGCGGACATCGCGTCCATCGTCCCCGCGTCGACCGCGTGGATCATCGAGTTGTGGGCGCCGTCGAGCTGGATGCACGCGAACGCGAACGACCGGTCGAGGGGGTGTTGCTCGGTGGGCTCGGGCACCCACGTCCAGTTGGTGACCGTGCCTGCGGGACCCACCTCCACGAAGTCGGGCGCGAGCTCCTCGCCCGTCTGCGGATCCCACTCGAGCGGGGGCGCGAGGACCTTGTTGCCGTTCCGGATGCCCAGGATCTTGCGTTCGACCAGCGCGGTCATGAACGCACCGAACACGGGTCCGAGCGAGCGTTTGTACGGGAACTGGATGCGGTGTTCGACGAGCCGCGGCACGTTCCACCCCCCAATCTGTCGACCTCACCACCGGGCTACCCGGCGGCAGGCGCAAATCTAGAGGCGCGGCCCCGGCTCGGTCACTTCGGCCCAGTCAATTCTCTTGGGTCAGCCCCGAGCCACGCGATGCAGGATCGCGGCCATCTCTTCGGGGTGGGTGACGGCCGGGATGTGGCCGGTGTCGAGCTCCACGACCGTCACGAGCTCGGGGCTCGGCAGGCGGCCGATCATCTCGTCCTGGAGCTCGAGCGGCGTGACCGGATTATGCGCTTGTTCACTGCGGGCCGGGATACCCGGCCCGCAGTCGACGGTGAGCGTCATCGGATCGGCGGGCTTGCCGCCGCGTCCGGGAAGGTCGATCGCGAACACAGGGGAGTCGAGGTACGGAACCAGGCGATCCCAGAACGAGGACGACGACACCCCGCCGTGGATCAGTACGAAGGTGACGTCGGCGTCCGGCTTGTCAGGCGTCGCCATCCTCGGAGTTCACCACAGTTCCTATAGTCCCGGTATGACGGGTCCGCTTGCTCGCAAGGTCGCGCTCGTGACCGGCGCGGGGCAGGGCGCGGGGCGGGGCGTGGCGGACGCCCTTGCGGAGGACGGCGCGAAGGTCGCGGTCGTCGGGCGCACGTTGTCGAAGCTCGAGGCCGTCGCGAAGGAGATCGAAGGGCGCGGGGGTTGTGCAGTCCCGCTGCGCTGCGACGTGGAATCGGCCGACGACATCTCCGCGACCGTCGACGCGGTCGTCGAGCAGCTCGGCACCGTCGACGTGCTGGTGAACGCGGCGCATCACAACACGCGCGACGGGCGTTTGCTCGATGTCGACGAGCGCGACGTCGAACTGCTCTGGCGCACCGGACCGCTCGCGACGTTGCGGTTCATGCGCGCCTGTCATCCGCACCTGAGCGGCGGCGGCAGCATCGTGAACTTCGGCTCGGGCGCGCAGTACGCGCCCGAGGGCTATGGCGTCTACGCGGCAACGAAGGACGCGATCCAGGCGATCACGCGCGCGGCCGCGGTGGAGTGGGGACGCGACGGCATCCGCGCCAACGTCATCGTTCCGCACGTCACCTCGCCGTCGATGGAAGCGGCGCTCGAGAATCCCGAGCGCCGGGCGCGATCACTCGCGAGCATCCCGCTCGGCCGGTTTGGGCAGCCCGCCGACATCGGACGCGTGGCCGCGTTCCTCGCCGGCCCCGACGCGTCCTTCGTGACCGGCCAGGCGATCCTCGTGGACGGCGGCATGAAATATCACCGCTAGGTCGACACGCGGCCACGACCGCGGCGATCTAGAGATTCAGGTCTTGGCTCGCGGCGGGCACGATGTCGCTGGTACCGCTGCTGGGACAGCCGGTGCACACGTATTGCGGGAATTTCGGCTCCGACGCCGGGACCGTGTCGAAGCTCTGGACCGACTTCGACGCGTTGAACCACGCCTGCTTGCCCTTCGGGAAGTGACCGGCGACGTAGCGCTGTCCGTTGTTGAGGTACATGTAGTCGCCCTTGCCAACGCCTCCGATGTTGAAGTTGGCCTGACCGGTGATGTCGGGGTTCCACCACCCGAGCGCGGAGCCTCGTGGTGTGATCTGGCCCTCGGGCACCGTGACCGCTTCGAACGTGGACATGCTCTTGCTGTAGTAGCCGCCGACCGCACTTCCCTGCGGCAGCGGCTTCTCGATTGCCGCCTTGTTCAGCTTCGGGCCTGCATAGTGGATGCGCGTGTAGAGCCCGCCGAGATCGGCGGCGGCGCCCTGCCAGCGCGTGCCCTGGTCGGTGCCCCAGAACCACTGGAAGGCCTGGCTCAGGACGTCGGGCTGTCCCTTCACGTAGGGGAGGAACCATACGAGTCCGAACGCGTGCGACCACACTTCCTGATCGAAGCTGCGCGCGAGGATGTCGAGGTCGTCGTACGGATATGACGTGACGACGACCTCGGGGAACCAGTCCTGGTTGTTCATCGCCTTCGACGCCGTACCGGTCGCGGTGTTGTTCGAGAACATGACGAGCGTGGTGACGCCGGCGTCTTTCAACTTGGTGATCAGCGTGGGGAGCTGCTCGGCGACGTCACCTGCTGATCCTGCGTTCGCCACGCTCTCGTTCACCGGCACCGTGTACTCGGCCTTCGACGCGAGCTTCAGCCCGAACTTCTTGAGCTGCTGCTCGAAGAAGGCGATGTTGAAGTTGCTGGCGTAGAGCGCTCCGTACACGCGCGGCTTGCCCTTCAGATCACCGCCGGCGAACTCCGCCTTGCCGCCCTTCAGGTACCTGCCCATGATCTCGGCCGTGTTCAACCCGAACACCCGGGTGGCCTGCTTCGGGTCGGACGCGGGCTGCGGCGACACGTAGGGCACACCACCGTTGAGGACGGCCTGCTCGAACACGGGTCCGCCGCCCACTGCAGGCGTGCCGATGCGTGAGGCAGCGTCGATCACCGCGAAGGGCTTCATCGCGTTGACGGCGACCGCGTCCGCCCGCTGCGCAGTCTCGTCGGTACCGGTCGACTTCACGAACTTGAATTCGACCTCGCGTCCCCACGTCTCGAAGACGTGCTTGTACATCTCGTTCTGGTCGATGAGCGCGTCGACCGCACCGTCGAGGTCGTTCTGACCCGTGGCCTGGTTCGTGTAAAGGCCCGAGCGGCTGCCTGCCTGTTCGGGGTTGAGCAGGTTCCACAGCACGACCAAGAGGATCTTGTCCTTGGTGACGCCCTGCGCAGTGGCCCCGCCGTTGTTGGCCCCGTCCTTCCACGCCTTGACGCAGAGCGGGGCGGAGTAAGTCTGGAATCGAACTCGCTTGACCGTCGGATCGCACTGGGGATTCTTCAGCGCCTGGGCGCTGCCGACGCCGGGGTCGTTCTTGGCGAGCGAGCTCCCTGCTGCCGCGGTCCCCGTACCGAGGCCTGCCAGCGTCGCGCCAACCAGCGCGCACAACACTGTCCCGATCGCGGGCCGAACCCGCGTGCCCTTCCGGCGACCCATTTTCCCCCCTGTCACAGATTTCGATGCTCGCTCGGCATTGTGACCCATTGGGTGGGCCAAAGGCAACGCGCCCCCGGCTCGCCTTCAGGGCCGGTTCGCGGTGCGCGTCTCGGTCCAGTCGGTGATCAAGCGCCGCTCGTCGATCCCCCAGCTCCCGTTACGGCGGCTATACGTGTCCTGGTAACGGATCATCATCACGTGGTCGGTGCCGCCGTGCCGGCTGGGCGAGAGGTGATGGGCCAGGCAATAGACCTCGCCTGTCGCACGGTCCCCGTCGAGCTCGTACCGCGTGTTGCCGACGAGGTGGAACGTCTTCTCGTAGCGGGCGATCAGCTCGGTGACGTCGGCGAGCTCCGCATGCCCCTCCCGCGTCGCGGTGACGATGCTCGGGTCGGCGTGGTCGAGCAGCACGAGTACGCCATCGGGATGGAACACGGCGAGGAACGCATCGCGGTCGCGCCGGTCGACGGCCCACGCGTATTGCTCGCCGAGCCCGCGGAGCGCGAGCCGGTCGGCGATGTCGCGAGCGTCGGTCTCGTCGACCATGGGCACCCCACTTCTCCGCGAGTGCGCGAACCTATGCGCGATGACTGAAGACTTCACTGCCCGGACCGGAGCGGCCGTGGTCACAGGGGGAAGCGGCGGGCTCGGTTCGGTGGTCGCACGGATGCTCGCGGCGCGGGGGAGCGACGTTGCACTTACGTACCGCTCGAACGGCGACGCCGCGGCGGCTGTCGTCGCGGATGTGAAAGGCGAGGGCCGTCGAGCACGCGCGTGGCAGCTCGACCTCGTCGACGCCGAAGCAACTCGCGACACCCTCGCGCAGATCGCCGAACAGTTCGGTGGGATCCACGCGTTGGTGCACGCCGCAGGCCCGCACGTACCGCAGATCCACCTCAGTCGCGTCGACCCGGCCCAGTTTCGCCAACACGTGGAAGAAGAGGTCGTTGCCTTCTTCAACCTCGTGCACCCCGCCCTCACGTTCTTGCGCGACACGCAAGGCTCCATCGTCGCGGTGACCACCGCCGCGACGCGTCGCTACCCGGTGCGCGACGGTCTCTCGGCCGGTCCGAAGGGCGCGATCGAAACCCTCGTCCGCGCGTTCGCGGCGGAAGAGGGTCGCTACGGCGTGCGCGCCAACTGTGTCGGCCCAGGAATGCTCACCGACGGCATGGCCGCGCGTCTCATCGCGTCCGGCGACCTCGACGACGCCGCGCTCGAGGTGACGATCCGCAACATCGCATTGCGCCGGTTCGGCGAAGCGTCCGACGTCGCCGAAGCGGTGTGCTTCCTCGCGTCCGACCGTGCCCGCTTCATCACCGGCCAGCTCCTCGCCGTCGACGGTGGCTACGGCATCTAGGGAGCGAGCTTCTCGGTGGGTGTGAAGCGCACGGGCATGGATTCGGGGCCGACGATGAAGTTCGACGCGCGGAACTCGAGCGGCTCATCGGTTGCGAGCTCGATGTCGGGCAGACGCTTGCTCAGCTCGTCGAACATCACGTTCAGCTCGAGCCGGGCGAGCGACGCGCCGAGGCAGAAGTGCGTACCGAAGCCGAAGGCGAGGTGCGGGTTCGGGTCGCGACGCACGTCGAAGCGGTACGGATCCTCGAAAACAGCCTCGTCGCGATTGGCCGACGGGTAGAGCAGGATGAGCTGGTCGTCCTCGTGGAGGGTCTGGCCACCCACCTCCACCTCGCGCGTCACCGTGCGCGACATGTTCTTGATCGGCGTGACCCACCGCAGCAGCTCTTCGACGGCGGTGACGCGCCCCTCGGCGTTTGCGTTGGCGAGGATGGCGCGCTGGTCGGGGTTGTCGATGAGGGCAAGCATGCCGGTGCTGATCACGTGGCGAGTGGTCTCGTCACCGCCGATCAGGATCAGCAGCGTCTCCTGCACCAGCGACTCGTCGTCGAGTTGCTCGCCGTCGATCTCGGCGTGGCACAGGATGCTCACGAGGTCGTCTTGCGGAGGCTTGGCACGCCGGTCGGCGATCACTCCGAGCTGGAACTCGCGGAAGCCCATCGCGGCGTCGCCCGACTTTCGCATCGTTTCCTCGTTGGGAGTGCCGGTGGTGCCGCGGATGAGGTCGTCGGACCAGCGCAGCAGGTCGTCGTAGGCCTCTTCCGGGAAGCCGAGCATGTCGGCGATCAGCAGCAACGGCAGCGGCGCCGCGATGTCCCACACGAAGTCGCACTCCCCACGCTCGCACACGTTGTCGATGATCTGCGTGCAGATGCGGCGGATGGTCGGTTCCTTGTCGCGCACGCGCTTCGGAGTGAAGCCGTGGTACACGAGCCGGCGGCGGCGCGTGTGCATCGGGTCGTCCATCGAGATCATCATCGGAAGCCCGCCGCCGTGTGGGCGCGGGCTCCGTTTGCTCGAGAACGTCTTGGCGTCTTTTTCGATCGCGAGGACATCGGCGTGGCGGGTGATGCCCCACACGTCACGTTGCTCGTCGTAGTAAACGGGAGCGTTGTGGCGCATCCACTCCCAGAGGTCGTGCGGCTCGTGCGAGTACCAGCGCCCGTCGAGCAGGTCGATGTCGTCGCGGACGGGATGCGTCGCGGTCACTGCGACCCCCTTGAGAATCGGCTCGGTTGCCGGCCGACTCTACGCCAACGAGTCGGCGACCGACGTTGGCTCGTTGGTGCCGTCGGGGTTCGGCGGTATCGGCGCCTCGTGAACGTCGTACGGAGTCGGACCGATCCGCGCCGCGATCTCGCGCATCTTCTTCTTGTCGAGCTGCGGGTAGCAGCGCAGCGCGTTCGTGCCGAGGAGCTTGCGCGTCTCGCGCTCCGGCACGTCGTGGAACCGGATCGCGACCCAATCGCGTGTGTCGGGCCACGTGCCCTCGGGGTGCGGGAAGTCGTTCCCCCACATCAGGTTGTTGATCCCGATGCGGTCGCGCCGGTTGATCTCCTCCGGCGTTGGCGTCGACGCGCCGATGAACACGTTGCGTTGGTAGTACTCGCTCGGCTTCATCTTCAGGACCTCGCGGTAGAGGTTCGCGCCGAACTTCTTCACGTTGTGATTGGCTCCGGTGTACTTGTCGTCGGCGCGCCAGATCAGGTCGGGTACCCACCACGCGCCGTCTTCGGTGACCGCGAACCGGAGTGTGGGATGGCGTTCGAAGACGCCGCCCCACAGCATCACGGTGAGACAGTGCGCCGGACCGTGCCACGCCTCGGTGGTCATGATGGCCGACGCGCCGGGTCCGGGGCCGACGTCTTGGGGCCCGCCTCCACCGGAGTGGACGTGAACGGCCATGTCGTGGTCGACACACGCAGCCCACACCCTGTCGTAGCAGGGGTCGTGGTACCCGGCGTACGGTGCCCACGACACGGGGATGAGCACGCCGCGGAGCCCGTGCTCCGCGGCCCAGTGGATCTCGGAGATCGCGGCGTCGTGGTCGTGGAGGATGGGCACGCACGCGAGGCCGATGCGACGGTCGGGGCTGTCGGCGCAGAGCTCGGCGAGCCAGCGGTTGTGCGCGCGGGCGCCCGCCATGACCTGTGCACCGTCGGAGCGGCCGGAGCTTCCGAGACCGGAGCCGAACGGGGAGGCGTCGACGCCGCCCAGCCCGGCGCCGTCGGCGTTCGGGAAGACCACCTCGGCGGCGACGCCGTCGTCGTCGAGCGCCCGGTCGCGCAGCTTGGCATCGCCCGCAGCGGTGAATCCGAAGTCGCCGGTCTTTTCTGCCCACTCCTCGACCCAAAGCTTTCGGTCCTCGGTGTCGCGGACGAAACTGCTGCGCATCGCCCGCATCTGCTCGTTGAACGCGTCGTAGGCGTCGCGGAACTCCGGGTCGATGTAGTCGCGGTAACGGCCCTCGGGTGGCCCGGCGTGGGAGTCGGACGAGATCAGCAGGTAGTTCTCACTCATGGTCACCATCCCTCTCGGTACCCTTCGCGAACGTACTACGGAAACTCCGATCCCCACTGGCCTCTGCCGGAGCAACCGGTGAGCGGGCGGCACGCCGCTCTCATGCGTTAGGTTTATGCTCGTTCGAAATCGATGAGGGAGCAGCCACATGTCGACCACCGAGTACGAGACCTTTGTCGGCTTGCCCATGCCGCGCAACCCTGAGTCGTTGCCCGACCGCACCCGCCGCCCCATCGTGCGGACGCAGGCTCCGGGGGAGAAGCGGTTCCCGTTCCCCGTTCCCGACGGTTGGTTCGTCGTGGCCGAGGCGCGCGACCTCGACCCCGGCCAGACGATGACGTTCCACGTGTTCGGGAAGGACGTCGTGCTGTTCCGCACCGAGAGCGGCGAGGCGCGTATGGTCGACGCGTACTGCGCGCACCTCGGCGCGCACCTCGGCGTCGGCGGCAAGGTGGAGGGCGAGTGCATCCGCTGCCCGTTCCACGGCTGGCGCTACGACGGCGAGTCGGGCAAGTGCACCGAGATCCCGTACGGGGACACCGAGCACATCCCGAGCCAGGCGAAGGTGCGTTCCTATCCGACGCTCGAACGAAACCACATGATCTGGGCGTGGCATTCGGGCGTCGAGGCGCCCCCGTTCTACGACGTGCCCGAAGTCGGAGAGTTCTACGACCCCGATTGGCTGCCCTACGAGATCAAGGAGTTCGACGTCGCCACGTGCTGTCAGGAGATGGCCGAGAACAACGTCGACTTCGCGCACTTCATGTACGTACACGGCACTCCGAACATTCCCGACGACGAGTTCGAGATCAAGGGCACCTACAAGAAGACCGTCGGTGCCGGTGGCATGTTCGTCCGTGAGGGCTTCGGACTCGGGCTCGGTGTGCTGCACATGGGCGACCGGATGGTCTTTTTCTCGTCGACCACACCGATCGACGAGGAGAACGTCAAGGTCCGCTGGGTGTTCAGCGCGCCGCGTGAGATGGGTGACGATGCCGCCAAGAATGCCGCGGAGGGTTTCTCGGCCGGTGTGAGCCAGGATCTGCCGATCTGGGAGAACAAGCGTTACGTCGACCGGCCCATCGTCACGAAGTCCGAGAAGAAGCTGCTCGAGCAGCGCGAGTGGGCGCTGCAGTTCTACTCGAACTACACGCCGGAGTAGCTTTCGCCGCATGTTCACCATGCGGTTCGACATGCGAGCGCCGGGTGGGGTCGACACGATGCCCGCGCTCTACGACGCGGCCATCGACATGGCCGCGTGGGCGGAGGATCGCGGCGGTGTGATGTGCCTCATCTCGGAGCACCACGCGTCGCCCGACGGGTACCTTCCCTCGCCCCTGTTGCTCGCGTCGGCGATGGTGGCGCGCACGACCCGCATGGGTTTCGTCATCGGCGCCGCGCTCATGCCGTTCTACGATCCCATCCGTCTCGCCGAGGACATGGCGGTCCTCGACATCATCAGCAAGGGACGCGTCTCGTACGTGATGGCCTTGGGCTACCGGCCCGAGGAGTTCGAGATGTTCGGCGTCGAATGGGACGAGCGCGGTGCTGTCGCCGAGCAGAAGCTCACGGTGTTGCTCGAAGCCGTGACGGGCGAGCCGTTCGTGCACGAAGGTCGCCGCGTGCAGATCACGCCGCCGCCGTTGACGCCGATCCAGATCTCGTGGGGTGGCGGTACCAAGCCCGCGGCGCGCCGTGCCGGCCGCCACGGCCTCGACTTCTTTGCCGAGAGTGGCGGCGACGACCTGCGCGAGGCGTACGAAAACGAGGCGCGCAAGTACGGACACGAGCCCGGCCAAGCGATGCTCGCGACACCCGGGACTCCCACCACGGTCTTCGTGGCCGACGACGTCGACCGGGCGTGGGACGAGATCGGACCCTCCATGCTGCACGACATCGCGATGTACGGGGACTGGAACGTCGGCAAACAGCACATCGCAAGCCTGTCGACGGCGCGCACGGTCGGCGACCTCCGCGAAGAGCACGGCTCGTACCGCATCTACTCGGTCGACGAAGCGGTCGAGATCGTGAAGGGTGGTGGGCTGCTGATGTTGCAACCGCTGTGCGGTGGTCTGCCACCCGACCTCGCGTGGAAGTACCTGAAGATCGTCACCGACGACGTGATGCCCGCGGCGAAGTAGCGATTACTCGGCGTCGACCCGGAGACGCGTGAGCTTGCAGCTCGCGATGCGCCACTGACCGTCGACCTTCTCGTACGTCTCGTGGTAGTGGCCGTAGCCGTGCATCTCACCGATCGGCGAGCCCTCGGGCCACCGGAGCATGTCCTCCATCGACCAGACGCCGGTGGCGGTGGTCGGCGACGTGATCTCGATCTCCGGCATGTGCCCGTGGTGCACCGTCGTGACGGGATCGACGTGACCCTTCACGTACTCCGCGATCGCCGTGTTCCCGCGCACCAGCCCCTCGCCGTCGGGCACACGCGTCTCGCCGCTCACGTCGAGGACCGCGTTGGGCGCGAAGACTCGCTCGTAGCCGTCCCAGTCCTTCGTGTCCATGCACCGGAAGTAGCGGGCCTTGAGCTGCTTGATCGCCTCGATCGCGAGCAGTTGCTCTGCTGCATCCATAGCCGGAACCCTATCGAGCCGCCCGCGCACGTCGCGCCGGGCTGATGCGTCACGAGCCGTCAACGAGCTCACCGCTGGATCACGCGGAACGTGATCTCGTCGGCAACTGCTGCAGCCTGCAGGCCCGGGCCGACATCGTCTGCGGCCACCGCGATCTCCGCGTCGAGGAAGTGGGCGGCGGCGAGTGCCTCGACCATCGCAGTACTCATGAGGTGCCCTTGCCTGCGGTGGCGCTCTTGGAGTTCGGCCATCAGCCACACGATCTCCTGCATCGGCACGACGGTGAGAAGCTCGAAGCTCTCGGCGAGCTCTCGACGAAAGCGGCCGAGCTCGTCGGCGCCGAGCTCCTTGATGGGACCCGAGAGCGCGCCGACCAACCCCTCGCGTGCAAGGGCGGATATCAGGCGAAACAGCCAGAGGTTCGTCGTCGCGAGCTCGTCGCTCGCCGGATCGAGCGTGTGGGAAAGCTCTCCGGCTGCGAAATCTCGCACGAGGTGGTCGTCGAGGAGTATCACGAGATCGTCAGGTTGTCGCGAGGTCGGTGTCCTCGAGTGAGCGCACGTATGCGAGATGCTTCTCCCGGGGGAGCGCGCGGCGCAGGATCTCGGCTGCGGTGGTCTCGCCGGTAGCGCCATCGTCACGCTCCCAGTCCCACGTTCCCTTGACCTTGGCGAGCGCAACCCCGAGCTCCCGGTCGTGGTCGTCCGAGGGCGTGAGCACCGCGTCGATCAGATCGCCGACCGCGGAGCCGGCGCGGAAGACGCGGACTCGATCGCCCGTCGTGGTCTCCGCGATGCTCGGGTAGCAGCGGAGGCCTTGGTCGCTCAAGGCCTGGTCGAGATCGGCCCCCATCGCCGTCTTGACCCGAGTCGTGCTCTCGCCCGAGGCCTGGCGCACCCGCTCGGTGAGTTCCATCCGCGGGATGCTCTTGAATGCCTTGCCCTCACGATCGAGCTCGCGTCGCACCGACCGGGCAACTTGTATGAGGTGATCCTGATTGGGCACTGTGCCTTCCCCATCCCAGAGTTAGTAAACAAATAACAGAGTAACTCACAACACCGTCTGATGCAAGCGGATTCCGACCCAGGCGCCGGCTCACCGGCGATTCGTGAACGTGTACTCGGCGCCGTCGGGGAGCGGGACGCGGAACACGCGCATCTGGAGCGCGAGCAGCGCGTAGTAGCCGACGAGCGTCAAGGCCTCGATCAGCATCTTGTCGCCGAGTGCGTCGCGCGAGCGCGCGTACAGGTCGTCGTCGAGGTCAGCGGTCGTTGCTGCGGCGCGGGCGACGTCGAGCGCGGCCTGCTCCACTGGATCGTCCAGCGCGAGCGGCAGAAAGGAGCGCACGGCAATGATCTCGTCGTCGGTGAGCCCCACCTCGTGGCCGATCCGCACGTGCGCCCACCACTCGAACTCGCTCTCCCACGCCGCTGCCACGGTGAGGATGACGAGCTCTCGCGCGCGGGCGGGGAGTGAGCCTCGGAAGCGCAACCCGCCTCCGAGCTCCTGCAACGGATGCCCGAGCGCGGGGTAGTGGAGCATCGCGTTGAACGGGCCCTGGAGTCGCCCCTGCTCGTCGGCGATTCGCGAGGGGAGAATGGATCCGAGCCGACGGCCGACTATCGCGTCGTAGAGCTCCCGTTGGTCCGGCGTGAGCGTGTCGAGGGTGAGCTGTTCGAGTCGCATGCGAGCCTCCTATTGGAAGAGGTGACGATTCTCCTCGCTCCAGCGGACCCGCGCCGCGAGCTCGTCGAGGTACCCGTTCGCCACCCACGTGGCTTGTGGTTCGAGGCCTTCTCGAGCGAGCGCGCCGACGTCGTCGATGTCCCGTCGTTGCTGGTCGATGACCCGTTCCACCAATCCGTCGATCGTCGTGAGCCCGTACGCGTCGGCGAACACTTCCATGCGGCGCCGGCGATCGGGCGGCTCCGCGTACCGCAGCCAACGGGCGCACTCCGAGTCGTCGCGGAACGGAGCCGTGAATTCGAGGGCGTACGCCACGTCGTGCAGCGGTGACGCGGGCCGGGCGTGGTCGAAGTCGACGAGCGCCACCGGGTTCCCGTCGCGCCACACCACGTTCCAGGGTCCGCAGTCGCCGTGGCACACCAGCTCGTCGGGCCCCGGTGCTCCGGTGAAGCTCGACCAGCTGCTGTCCGCAGGTGGCGCGTAGCCACGTACCGCGTCGTGGTACCGGGACAGGAGGCGCGCGTACGCGCGCAGGCCCTCGTCGGGCACGACCTGCGCCCAGCTGCGCGCGCCGGATTGGCCCGGCATGAAGGAGAGGATCTCGCGATCATCGCCGTCGATGCCGAGCACCCGCGGCGATGCGTCGAATCCCACTGCCTCGAGATGCCGGAGCAGCGCGTGGACAGCAGGCGTCCAGCGCTCGACCGGACGGTGCACGGTGTCTCCGATCCGGACGATGGTCCGCCCGAAGTTCGTTTCGAATGGGACTGTGTCGTCGGGCGTGCGCTTTCGAAGCCACACCATGTCGCGGCCGGATTCGGCCGGCGCCTCGGGCTGGGCGGCGACGACTCGGTCGAGCACGAAGCCCAGCTTGCGCGGGATCGCGGCACTCGCCGCGTTGGTCTCGTCGCAGCGGATCACGACGCGCTCCACTTCGACGAGGCCGAACGCCGCCGTGGTGAGCGCGCGCGACGCGCGTGTCGCGAGACCGCGGTTGCACCAGTCGATGTGTACCCAGTAGCCGATCTCGATCTCGGGGCCGCCCGACGTCCAGTCGAGGCTGACGTTGCCGAGCACGGCGGGACCGTCGCCACGCCGAATGACGAAGCTGAAGTGCTCGGAGCGCCGCCACACGTCCTGCAGCCGGACGAGGCGTTCGCGTTGCTTCGCCTCTGTGGCCTGTTCCGGTGACGGCCAGGGGAGGTAGGGCCGAAGGTGGTCGAGGCTCTCGCCGACGGCTTTGGCCATCTCGGGGGCGTGCTCGGGACGCGCGCGCTCGAGCGCGAACCCGTCGCCGAGGTCGATGGTCTCGGGGAGGCTCATGACACCCGACGCGACACGCGCATGGTGTTCAGGTACCGCTTCACGATCAGCCCGCCGTAGCGCGAGTCGATGAGCGAACCGATGCACGTGAGGAGGCGGTCGCGCGCATCGTCGTCCATTGCGCGATGTCCCGAGTACGTCTGCAGCACGTCGAGGTAGACAGCAGTCGTGTACGTGCGATCGGTCTCGTAGCAGCGGAGTACGGCGGCGCCGAAGCGTCCCTTGGGATCCGCCTCCACGTCGATCCGAGCGGCAACGTCGTCGGCGCGCTCGAGCCGAATCCCCGCCGGGGTGTCCGGATCCCAGCGTTCGTAGCAATCCTGCACGTCGACGAAGAAGGGATCGGTGCCGCCGGCGACGTGCTCGGTCATGACGATCACGAACGCGCCGCCGGGCCGCAGCGTGGCGGCGACCTGGGCCAGGCCCACCTCGGCGTCGACCCAGTGGAACGCCGTGAACGCGACGACGGCGTCGAACGGCTCTGCGGGGAGAGGCCAGTCCTCGAACGCGCTCACGACGATCTGCGCGTTCGGGTACGGCGCGAGGTTCCGCGCCGCGACCGCGGCGAGGCTCGCGCCGAGCTCTACCGCGACAACCGAACAGCCACGCGCGGCGAGGACCACGGTCGCCTGCCCGGTGCCGCATCCGATCTCGAGGACGCGGCTCCCGGGACCAATGCTCGCGAGGTCGAAGAGGTCGTCGAAGAGCGCGTCGGGATAGCCGGGCCGCGCGCGGTCGTAGCGCTCGGCGTCTTCGTCGAAGATCTCCCGCAACGGATCGGGCACGGTGGGTGAGCCTGACAGACCCGGTACCCTCGGCGCCCGAGGTGAGCGCCCGCGGCGCAGGTATCCTGCGTCGCAGCGAACCGTGGCCCAGCGGCCCGGCGCGAAGCGCCGAGAGCGGAGGTTCTGGTGATTGCTCTCGTGTGCCCGGAGCTCGGTGGGGAAGAGGTGCTGCGCGTGGAGGAGCTCCCGTCACCGCCGTGCGGTCCCGATGAGGTGCGGATCGACGTGCGCGCCGCGTCGGTGAACTTTCCCGACACGCTCGTGATTCGCGGCCAGTACCAGTACAAGTACGACCCGCCGTTCGTACCCGGTCACGAGTGCTCGGGCACGCTGCTCGAGGTGGGGGTCGATGTCGACGCCCTCGAGGTCGGCAACCGGGTCCTCGCGATGACCGGGGTCGGCGCGTTCGCGAGCGAAGTGATCGCGAAGCCGCCCCGCCAGGACCAGGTGTTCCGCATTCCCGACGCGATGGGGTGGGACGAGGCCGCGGCGTTCAATCTCACCTACGGCACCGCCATCCACGGCTTGTCGCGCCGCGGCCAGTTGCAGGCGGGGGAGAGTGTGCTCGTGCTCGGTGCCGCCGGGGGCACCGGCTCGGCCGCGATCCAGGTTGCCAAGGCGATCGGGGCCTACGTGATCGCCGCGGCCGGCGGACCGGAGAAGCTCGCGATCGCCGAGCAGTGCGGCGCCGACGCGGTGATCGACTACCACGAGGAAGGGCTGTCAGCGCGCGTGAAGGAGCTCACCGGCGGTATCGGCGTCGACGTGGTCTTCGATCCCGTCGGCGGTGGTGACTTCCGTGAGTACCTGCGCTGCCTCGCGTGGAACGGTCGCTATCTCGTGGTCGGCTTCGCGGCCGGCGATATCCCGAGCGTGGGGCTCAACCTGATCCTCCTCAAGTCGATCTCCGTCGTCGGCGTGGCGTACGGCGCGTCGGCGCGTCTCGACCCGGCAGCCAACGCGCACAACTTCGAACAGCTCTTCCGCTGGTACGACGCCGGACTGCTGCACCCGGTCATCGGACACCACTTCCCGCTCGAACAGGGTGCCGACGCGCTGCGCGTGGTCGGCAACCGCGGCGCCCTCGGCAAGGTGATCGTCGAGATCGGAAATTGAAGCGCGAGCGGCCGTGGGTTCAGAAGCCTGTCAGCGTCCGGGCAACGTACCGCCGTCGACGGTGTAGAGCTGGCCGGTGATCCACGCGCCCTGGTCCGAGCACAGGAACGCCACCATCCAGGCGATGTCCTCACCGGCGCCCGCCCGCCGCAGCGGCACTTGCCGCGCGATGAGTTCGTCCCATGCTTCGCCGCGCGGGATGTCGTCCATGCGGTACGTGTCGATGATGCCCGGACACACCGTGTTGACCCGGATGCCGTCGGGCCCGAGCTCTTGCGCCATCGCGCACGTCAACGCGTGGATCGCCGCCTTCGACGCGCTGTACGCCGCGGTGCGCGCGGCCATCATCTTCCCGGCGATCGACGAGATGTTCACGATGTTCCCGCCGTCGCCCTGCTCGACCAGCCGGCGACCGAACGCACGGCTCATGTAGAAGGTGCCGTGCAGGTTGACGTCGATCACGCGGTGCCACAGTTCGGGATCGAGGTCGATGACGGGCACGCGGTCGGCTCCGCGAGCGGCGCCCGCATTGTTGACGACGATGTCGACGCGCCCCATCTCGTCGGCCACCTGTTGCGCGAGCGCGTCGACTGCGGCGAGATCCGATACGTCACTCACCACGGCGAGCGCACGGCGCCCCAGCGCGCGAACCTCGTCGGCGACGGACTCGATGTCGCGCCAGCCAGCTTCCTTCTCGTCGTCCGGGTAGCGGTCGGGTGAGCGCCCCGTGCCCGTGAGCACCACGTCGCAGCCGGCCCGCGCGAGCTCGACCGCGATCGGACGGCCGATCGAGCGCATGCGCCCGGCGCCGGTCACCACCGCGACCTTGCCAACGAGTCCCGTGAGTGCCAGATCCGCCATCGCGTCGGCCACAGTAACGTCACTCTGCGACGGAGGGATGGTGCGATGGCCGACGACGAAAAGATCCGGCTCGAGTACGACGGGGCGATCGCGGTGATCACGAACGACAACCCGGAGAAGCGCAACGCGTTCGACGACGCGATGGACGCGCGCCTCTGGGAGATCCTTGCCGAGTTGCACGACCGCCCCGACGTCCGCTCGGTGATCTGGCGGGGTGAGGGCAAGGCGTTCTCGTCGGGGCGCGACGTCGGCGCGATCGGGGGCGGGCAGGTGGAGCTGACGCACCACGAGCTGATGCGTAGGGGTCACCGTGGCGCGCAACAGATCTTCGACCTCGACGCACCGGTCATCGTTGCCATCCAGGGGTGGGCGATCGGTGCGTCGTTCCAGCGCGCGCTGCTGTGCGACATCCGCATCGCGGCCGAAGACGCGCGTTTCATGCTCCCTGAGGTCACCTACGGCGTGATTCCCGACACCGGCGGAGTGGGACGGCTCTTCCAGATCTGCGGTCACGGTGTCGCGAGCGACATGGTGCTCACCGGACGGCCGATGGACGCCGCCGAGGCCTATGCCCACGGCGTGGTCTCGCGCGTGGTCCCCAATGACAGGCTCGACGACACTGCTTGGGAGATCGCGCGCAAGATCGCTGCCGCGCCCGCCGTCACGGTGAAGATGGCGCGTCGCGTGATCCAGCATCTCGCCGAGCCCGAGATCCGTTCGTCGATGGCGGAGGAGCTGATCGCGCAGACCTTCATCAACAAGTCGGACGACTACGCAGAGCTCCGCGCGGCGCGAGCCGAAGAGCGCGAGCCGAGGTTCACGGGGAGCTGACCAACGATGACCGATTATCCCGGACTGCCCGCGCCGCCTCCGGTCGGCGAGAGCGCCTTGCCCGCCGGTACGTTCGACGGCACGTGTGTGTTGATCACCGGCGGTGGCACTGGCCTCGGCAAGGCGATCGCGAGCGAGTTCGCGCGCCTCGGCGCCAGCATCGTGATCGCGAGTCGCAAGGAAGAGCACCTCCAGGCCGGTAGAGCCGCGATGGAGGCGCTCGGCGCGCCCGTGGCGGTTGCGACGGCCGACATCCGCGACGCCGAGCAGATCGCGGCGATGTTCGACACCGCGGAGTCGGCGTTCCACTTGCCCGACGTGCTCATCAACAACGCGGCGGCCAACTTCCCCGTGCCGTCAGAGGACATGTCGCCGAACGCATGGCGCAGCGTGATCGACATCACGTTGAACGGCACCTTCCTGGTCACCCGGGAGTTCGGCCGACGTCACCTCGCGGCGCACACGCCCGGCTCGATTGTCAACGTTGGCGCGTCGTACGCGTGGACCGGCGGCCCGGGATGGGCACACAGCGCGGCGGCCAAGGCCGGCGTGAAGAGCTTGGTCGAGTCGTTGTCGGTGGAGTGGGGTCCGTACGGCATCCAGGTCAATGGGTTGGTTCCGGGCCTGTTCCCACACGAGGACATGACCGCCGACATCCGCGGCAGCCTCGACCGTGCCGCGGAGCAGAACCGCAGGCAACCTGCGATGCGCGTGGGTGAGCTGCAGGAGCTGGGATGGGCGGCGACGTTCCTCGCGTCCCCGTACGCGCGCTTCATCTCCGGTTGCACGCTCGTCGTCGACGGCGCCAACTGGCAGCGGCGCAGTCTCACGAATCCGCCGGTCGAGACCGTGCGCGACCAGATGGGCCGCGGTCGATTCGAGCCGTAGCTGGGGCGGGTTACTTGAGCTCGATGATGATCTCGCGGTAGGGCTCCTTGCCGACGTTCTTGGCGGTCTCGATCCCGCCGCGCTCGATGTAGACGAATGCGCCGGGCACGACCTCCGCCTCGAGATACTCGTTGAACGAACCTCCCGTGTCGGGCTCCGGTTCGGCGGCGATGCGATCACCCTCCAGCAGCACAAGCATGTAATCGAGCTCGTGGCGGTGGACCGCAGACGCCTCGCCCGGCGCGAGGCGGAGCTCCCACACGCGCACGCGGTCGTTCTCGAAGACCACTTCGGTGCCGATCGGGCCGAGTACACGCTCGTCGGTCATGGTGCGTCCCCCCGAATCTTGCCCAGGACCTCGTGTCCCAGACGTTCGATCTGTTCACGCGCGTCGCGCGGACCGACGCCCGGTACGTGCACGCGCAGGTTCAACGCGTCGGCGCCCGCGCGATGCAGGACGTCGAGGAGCTCTTCGGCGACAGCGGCACCGTCGGGCGCGCCGACGAGCTCGTCGGTTCCCCAGTGTTGCACGGCCGACGTCGACGAGTAGCCGCGGTACACGTCGAGCTGGTCGTCGAGCCGTTCGCGAGGCGGATCGCCGACCCAGGCGCGCCGGATCAGCACGCATGATCCAGTGCCACCCGCGGCGCGAAAAGCGTCGGTCAGCTGACGGCACCGTTCCGCCGTGGACAGCGAGTCGAACAACACGCCGGCGCCGAGACCTGCAGCGCGTCGCACGGCGGTGAACCCCATCGCCGCGCTCAGGATCGGGATCGGGTGTTCCGCGCACGCTGCGATCGCGGGATCACCTGCGAGCCCACGCGGTGCGCTGCCGTCGAGCATCCCCGCGAGCTCGGCGAGCGCGTCGGTGAAGCGCGCCGTGAGGCCGTCCATCGGAACGTGCATGATGTCGAAGTCGTCGGGCAGTGCGCCCGAGGCGACGCCGACCCCCACGCGTCCCGGGAAGCGCGCCGCGAGCCACGCGACCTCCTCGGCGACGAGCGCGGCGGGCCGGAGGGGGAGCAGCAGCGGGCACGGTGCCGCCCATCCGGCAGGCATCTCCTCGAGGCACCAGCCCGCGGCCTGCAACGGGTTCGGGAGGTAGCCGGCGAAACCCCCGTGGTGCTCGCTCGTCATCACGCCGTCGAACCCGTGCTCTGCGGCGAGCGCGGCTTGCATGCGCAGCTCGTCGACGATCCCGGTCGCGGGGAGGTCGAGGTGCGGGTAGAGCCGCAGCGACACCGACCCCGGTGCGAACGCCGGCATTGCCGGCGGTCAGAGTTTGGTGCCCACGGGCAGCACGCGCTTGCCCGGCGTCCACTCGACGTCGAGGTGCTTGATGCCCCCGATGAAGTTCGAGCGGAGCCGATCGGGCTCACCGGCGAGTCGCATGTCGGGGAGGCGGTTCGCGATCTCCTCGAAGATCAACCGCAGTTCCATGCGCGCGAGGTTGGCGCCGAGACAGAAGTGGTTGCCGCCGCCCCCGAACGCGATCTGCGGGTTCGGATCGCGCGAGACGTCGAAGGCGTAGGGATCATCGAACACGTCTTCGTCACGGTTCGCCGAGATGTACCACATGACGACCGCGTCGCCCTTCTTGATCTGTGTGCCGCGGATCTCGGTGTCGGCAGTGGCCGTGCGCTTGAAGTGGAGGACCGGTGACGCCCAACGCAGGATCTCCTCGATCGCGACTTCCGTGCGGCCGGCGGGATCTTCCTTGAGGTACGCGAACTGGTCGGGGTTCTGGAGGAGCGCGTACATGCCGTGCGCGGTGGCGTTGCGGGTGGTCTCGTTGCCCGCGACCGAGAGCAGCAGCATGAACATGTCGAACTCGAGCTCGCTGAGCTTGTCGCCGTCGATCTCGGCGTTGAGCAGTTTGGTGACGACGTC